>NZ_JBHVPD010000053.1:0-70177 GCF_042887525.1 Kitasatospora sp. NPDC057936 | reverse complement strand
TCTACCGCCGTTGGCGCCCACCCGTCGAACGCGCCGTCGCCTGGCTCGTCGCCCACGGCAACCGACGCCTACGACACCGCGGCACCATCAAGAACGACACCTGGCTCCACACCCGCGCCGCCGCCCTCAACCTGCGAACCCTGATCAACCTCGGACTCACCCACAACGGCACCACCTGGCAGATCGGGGCTGCCGCCTGACAGCGGCAGCCCCGATCACACCAAGATCTTCATCAGCCTTCTAGGCTCGGGCTTCGCCCGGGTAGTCGTACGACGCACGCAGGAGAGCAGGCCCATGAGCACGCCGCCGTTCCTCACCCTTCCCCGTTGTGCCCGCGCCGTGCGGGTCGCGACCGAGCGGGGCGGGTTCGCGGCGCTGCGGGCCGAGCCGGCCGGCGAGGTGCGCGGGTCGGCGCTCCTGGTGCCCGGGTTCACCGGCAGCAAGGAGGACTTCATCGCGCTGCTGGAGCCGCTCGCGGCGGCCGGGTACCGGGTGACGGCCGTCGACCAGCGCGGGCAGCACGAGACCGGCGGGCCCGACGATCCGGCCGCGTACGCCGTCGGGGCCCTCGGGGAGGACGTCCGGGCGCTCACCCGTGCCCTCGCCGGGGAGGCCGACGACGGCCGGCCGCTGCACGTCGTGGGGCACTCCTTCGGCGGGCAGGTGGTGCGGGAGGCGGTGCTCGCGGCGGCGGCCGAGGGGGCCCTGCCGTGGGCCTCGCTGACGCTGATGTCCACCGGCGCGGGCGCCATCGACCCGGCCGAGGCGGCCCGCACCAAGCTGCTGCTGGACGCGCTGCCGGTGCTGAGCCTGGAGGAGATCTGGCAGGTCATGCGGCAGATGGAGGAGGGCGGCGGCGATCGGAAGGAGCGCCCGGCCGCCGACGTCGCCGCGTTCCTGCACCGCCGCTGGCTGGCCAACGTGCCGCGCGCGCTGGCCGTCACCGGCGGCCACCTGGTCGCCGGGCCCGACCGGGTCGACGAGCTGGCCGCCGCCACCGCCGGGCTGCCCGTGCTGGTGCTCTCCGGCGTGCGGGACCACGCCTGGCCGGTGCCGGCGCAGACGCTCATGGCGGAGCGGCTCGGCGCCCGCCGCGTGGTCGTCGAGGACGCCGGCCACTCCCCCAACGCCGAGCGCCCGGCCGCGACGGCGCAGGCGCTGGCCGCGTTCTGGGCCGGTGGCGTGGCCTCGCCCGACGTGGTCTGAACCACTTCTCGAAGTTCGACCGCGTTCAACAGAGGACAAAAGTCGTTAGTTACGGTAATCTTTGATTCTGTCCGGGAATCATCGCCGGCCCTCCGCGGGTTTCAATCCACTGAAACCAGTACTTAACGGACGGGCAACGGCCCGGAAGCACCGCCACGACACCGTGGTCCACGAGGCACCAGCAGCACCGGGCAAGCAGGGGGAGCCCTTGCCGCAGCAGACCGCCACACGTACGAGCCGCGCGATCCGGCCCCATCGCCGGACCGCCCGCAAGACCCTGGAAGGGCTGATACCGACTCAGCCGCAACCGCCCCGCGACGCGGGGCGAGGAAAGGAGACGCCCATGACGAAGCCCATGCGTTTCGAGATCGTCCGGCTGGACGACGCCAACGGCTCCGCGACCGACCGCCTGATCGCCGACGCCGAGACTGTCCGCGAGGTCGTGCAGGCCGCCGCCCGCACCGGCGAGCGCCTGCTCATCCGTCCGTGCCCGACCGTCTGACCCCGCGCGGCGCCTCCGACCGGGAGACCCCGCCCGCCGCCGACGAGCCCGGAGCGTCCGATCCGGACGTGCCGAAACCCGACTGACGCCCCGTCACCGCTATCGCCAATGACGGGGCGTCAGTGCGTCCGGGCCCCGCCCGGCCCCACCGGCCCGACGTTTGCCGCCCCCCGCCGCTGGACATCCCCCAACCTGAGCCGCCCGCACCCGCGCCCACCCGCGCCGGGCCGGGCGTCCCGCCACCGACAGGTGCCGCCGAACCCTCCGTACGGGTGATCGTCCTTGACGCGGCGGTCCGGAGGGAGGAGCGTTGTCGGCTATGAGGGGCGAGCCCAGCTGCCCGAGGTGCGCCGGTCGGGTCCGCGCCCCCGGCCTGTTTTCGGACACCTGGCAGTGCGACCAGCACGGAGCCGTGCACCCGATGCAGCCGGTGCTGCCCCCGAGCGTGGAGGCGCTCGGCGTGGCCGTCGCCCGTTCCCAGGTCCCGGTGTGGCTGCCCTGGCCGCTGCCGGTCGGCTGGCTCTACACCGGCATCGCGCACGTCGGCGACGACGTCTCCGGCGCCCGCGCCACCGCCGTTGCCTGTTCCGGGCCGGCCCCGCTCGGCGGTTTCGGCGAGCTGGTGCTGGTGGCGGAGGAGCTGGGCGTCGGCCTCGGCGCCCGCTACGCCGGGATGCCCGGTCCCGACCCGGGCGAGTCCGTCGCCCTCTACAAGCCCGCCGACGCCAAGCTGATGGCCGCCGGGCGGCCCACCCCGATGTTCCACGTCCCGGACGCCCCGGCCGACCGCGCCGTGTTCGTCGGCGAGGCCCGCGGGCTCTGGCTGTGGGCCGTCGCGTGGCCCGAGCAGTCCGCGCTGGTGATGTACGACGAGCTCGTCCTCACCGACCTGCGCGAGGCGGGCGCCGAACTGGACCTCCTGCCCTGCGGGGCCCTCTCCCCCCGGCTCCTGGGCTGAGCGCCCTATCCTGGGCCGCATCCGCGAGCTCCAGGAGGTCCGACCCGTGCGCATCGACCTGCACGCCCACAGCACCGCGTCCGACGGCACCGACAGCCCGGCCGAGCTGGTCGCGGCGGCGGTGGCCGCGGGCCTCGACGTCGTCGCGCTCACCGACCACGACACCGTCGCGGGGCACGCCGAGGCCGCCGAGGCCGTGCACGCGCTGCCGGCCGGCACCGCGCTGACCCTCGTGCCGGGGGCCGAGCTGTCCTGCGTCGTGGACGGCATCAGCATGCACCTGCTGGCGTACCTGTTCGACCCGGCCGAGCCGGCCTTCGCGGCCGAGCGGGAGCTGGTGCGCACCGACCGGTTCCGGCGCGGGAAGGCGATCGTCGAGCGCTGCCGGGAGCTGGGAGCGGACATCGACTGGGAGCAGGTAAAGCGGATCGCGGGCGAGGGCTCGGTGGGCCGGCCACACATCGCGAGCGCGCTGGTCGAGGCCGGCGTGGTGGCGACCGTCTCGGACGCCTTCACCGCCGAGTGGCTCGCCAACGGCGGCCGGGCGGACGTCCGCAAGCACGAGACCGACCCGGCCGAGGCGGTCCGGCTGGTCCGGGCGGCCGGCGGCGTGCCGGTGTTCGCCCACCCCGGCGCGGTCAAGCGCGGGCGGACCGTCTCCGACGAGGTGCTCGCCGGGCTCGCGGCGGCCGGGCTGGCCGGGCTGGAGGTCGACCACACCGACCACGACGAGGAGACCAGGGCCCGGCTGCGCGGCCTGGCCGGCGAGCTCGGGCTGCTGGTCACCGGGTCCAGCGACTACCACGGCGAGCGCAAGACCGTCCGGCTCGGCGAGCACACCACCGACCCCGGGGTGTACGAGGCGCTGCTGGCCCAGGCCACCGGCGCGAAGCCGATCGGGGGCTGAGCCCGCGCGCGGAGCCGCGCGGGCGTGCGGGAGCGCCGGGGCGGGGTGCGCCCGGAGCGCGCGCCCGGGCGTGCCTTCCGGTCCGGATCGCAGGGCCCCGGCCTGAGCCGAGAACCGCACCCCGGGTGGCGCCCCGTCAGTCCAGGCGGACGCCGCGGCGTTCCGGGTCGCGCAGGTCCGTACCGTGCTCCAGCCAGCGCTCCTGGAGGGCGGCGGCGCCGTGGACGCGCTTCCAGCCGGCCTCGTTGGGGGTCATCGGCAGCAGCGGGAGGAAGCGGACCGGGTCGGCCGGCTCGTCCAGGTCGAGGTCCGGCACCAGGCCGCCCGGCTCGGCGACCAGGACCGAGGTGAACGGCGCGCCCGCCCACAGCGGGGAGCCCAGGTCCAGCGAGCCGCCGGGGGCCACCACCAGGCCCTCCACCTGCGGCGTGGCGGCGAAGGTGGCGAGGCTGCGCAGCACGTCGTCGCGTCCGCCGCGGACGGTCAGGACGAGTTCGGCGCGCGGGCCGCGCACCTGGTCGGCGACCATCGCGGTCGGGTCGGCCATCGGGACGGCGGCCATGCCGAGGGTCGTGTAGCGGACGAGGCCGCCGGCGTCCGGGCCGAAGCGCAGCAGCTCGATCCGGTCGGTGCCGAGGAAGGTGACCGCGGCGCGGCCGCTCGGCTCGCCGAAGGTGGCGATCAGCCGGGCCTCGACGGCCGCCAGCACCGCCTCCCGGGAGAGTTCCGGGGAGGAGCCGTGGGGGTCGCCGAAGATCGGGAAGTCGTGCGCCATGCCCGTGAGCGTATCCCGCGCACCGGGCCCGGCGCCGGTCGCCGGCCGGATGTTAGGGTGAGCGACTGGCCACCGGGAACCATGAGTTCGGGCCTTCCGGGGCCGCGGCGCGAAGGAGGTGGTTGCGGTGGATACCGGCCGAGATCGGAGTACCGGCAGCTCTCCCCAGCGCCCTTCCCGCACGTCCCGCCCCGCCCGCTGATCCCGTAGCGGCGACCGGGGGCGGCCCGCGGAGAAACCGGCCGGGAGAGCTCCCCGCCCTTCACCGGTGTTCCTCGCCGTCGCACCCGCGGCCCTCCGCCCGCTCGCGCCGCACGTGCGGCGGCTCCTGTTCCAGGGAGCCTGCCATGTCGATGATCAACAACCTGCGCGCCGCCGTCCGCCCGGGCCGCCGCCGTCCGGCCACCGGCCGCTACGACACCGTGCCGCCGGGTGATGCCGGCTCGGCCGTGGTGGACTGCGCGGTCTACCAGGACGGCCGTCGGCACGGGCAGCGCTGCAGCCCGCGCGAGGCCGCCCGGCGGGTCCGGGCCGCGCGTCAACTGCCGGGCGGAGCGGGCTCGTTCAGCTGGATCGGACTGCACGAGCCGACCGAGGAGGAGTTCGAGGGCATCGCCCAGCGCTTCGGGCTGCACCCGCTCGCGGTCGAGGACGCGGTGCACGCGCACCAGCGGCCCAAGGTCGAGCGCTACGACGACGTGCTGTTCGCGGTGTTCAAGACGATCCGCTACGTCGAGCACGACCAGCTGACGCCGACCAGCGAGGTCGTGGAGACCGGCGAGCTGATGGTCTTCGCCGGGCGGGACTTCGTGATCACCGTCCGGCACGGCGGCCACGGCTCGCTCCAGGACCTGCGCCACCGGCTGGAGGCGGACGCGGACGAGGCCGGGCTGCTCGCCAAGGGCCCGGCCGCGGTGCTGCACGCGATCGCCGACCACGTCGTCGACAACTACCTGCTGGTCGCCGAGCGGCTGCAGAACGACGTGGACGAGATCGAGTTCGACGTCTTCTGCAACCGCGGCGGGCGCGGCACCGACGTCGGCCGGGTCTACCAGCTCAAGCGCGAGGTGCTGGAGTTCAAGCGGGCGGTGGTCCCGCTGCTGCGCCCGATGCAGCAGCTCTCGGAGCCGCAGCAGGGGCTCGTCGACCCGGACGTCCAGAAGTACTTCCGGGACGTCGCCGACCACCTGGCGCGGGTGACCGAGCAGGTGCACGGCTTCGACGAACTGCTCAACTCACTGCTCCAGGCGAACCTCGCGCAGGTGTCCGTCGCGCAGAACGAGGACATGCGCAAGATCACCGCCTGGGCCGCGATCTTCGCCGTGCCCACCATGATCACCGGCGTGTACGGCATGAACTTCGACTACATGCCCGAGCTGCACCACCGGTTCGGCTACCCGCTGGTGCTCGGCACGGTGGCCGTGATCTGCGTGGCGATGTACCGCGGCTTCCGCCGCAACGGCTGGCTGTAGCGCACGCCCCGGCCGGCGGGACGCCGTCAGCGCCGCCCGGCGCGGGCCACCAGCACCAGGCCGAGCAGGATCAGCACCACCGCCGGGTAGGCGGCCGCCGGGGGCCACTGGCCGAGCCAGAGCGCCGCGATCAGCGCCGCGCCCGGGGCCTCCAGCAGGATGGCGGTGGAGGTGACGGACGGGCCGAGCGTGCGCACCACGCGGTTGCTCAGCGAGTGGCCGAGGAACTGCGCGGCGACCATCAGCAGCACGATCTGCCACCACACCCCGGCCGGCCAGCCGGACATCCGCGTCCCGGCGGCCAGGCAGACTCCCAGCAGCACGACCGCCGTGGTGGCGTAGCAGACCAGCGTGTACGCGGTGGTGCTGACGGTCTTGCGGACCTCGGCGCCCAGCAGCATGTACCCGGCCGCGGCCAGGCCCGCGCCGAGCGCGAGGGCGTCGCCGAGGAGCGCGCGCGGGGAGAGCGAGAGGTCGACGCCGGTGAGCACCAGCACGCCGGCGAAGGCGGCGCCCATGCCGAGCCAGACCATCCGTGGCGCCCGGGTGCCGAACAGCCGCATCAGCAGGATCGTCCACAGCGGGGACGTGGTGACCAGGGCGGTCGCCGAGGCCACCGAGGTCATCCGCAGGCTCGGCATCCAGAGTGCGAAGTGCAGCGCGAGCAGGGCGCCGGCCGCGGCCGCGAGCAGCAGCGCCCGCCGGCCGATCCCGCGCAGCTCGGCGCGGTGGCGCAGCAGCGCGTACGGGGCGATCACGCCGACCGACATGACGTTGCGCCAGAACGCGATCGCGAGCGCCGGCGCGGCGGTGGCGCTGATCAGCGGGCCGGAGAGCGAGATGCCGCTGATGGAGACGGCGAGCAGCAGGAGGTCGAGGGTGGGCAGCGGGTGCGAGGGGGACGCACCGGCGGTGGGCGCGGGGGCGGTGGCGGGCCGGGCGGCGGGCACGGCGCTCCTTCGCGGGCGAGGGTGGCTGGCGGGGTGGCTGAGCGGGTCTCACCGTAAGGCCCGTGCCAGAGCGATGGAACTGTCGCCCGACGGGTGAGACGGCCCGTACGAGGCGGAGGCCGTACGCTGTGGGCCATGGACCGTACGCCCGCCACCGCCGACGACTTCCTCGACCAGGCCCTCCTGGAGGAGGCCGCGAAGAAGTCCGGACTGCTCTGGGTCCGCGCCGACGGCCAGGAGCAGTCCCGCCCGGTCTGGCACGCGTGGCACGACGGCGCCGTGGTCGTCGTCGGCGACGGCGGCGAGCAGCCGCTGCACGGCCTGGCCGCCGGCTCCGGCGCCGTGGTCACCGTCCGCAGCAAGGACAAGGGCGGGCGGCTCACCGGCTGGCCGGCCCGGGTCACCGAACTGGCCCCGCACAGCGAGGCCTGGCTGGGCGCGGTCGAGGAGCTCAAGGGCAAGCGGCTGAACGCGCCCGACACCGACACCATCGCCGACCGCTGGGCCCGCGAGTGCCGGGTGCTGCGGCTGGAGCCGGCCGGCGCCCTGGCCGAGCGCCCGGGCGCGATGCCGGACGGCTCGCACGCCGCCGTGCCGCCGGCGACCCCGGCGACCACCCGCCGGCCGATCCCGGCCGGCCTGCCCAAACTGCTGTTCAAGCGCCGCTGAAGGTTCGCCTCCGGTACTCCGTCGCGACAGTGCCTCGTCGGGCCGCTCCCGCACGCCGCGGGTAGCCTTGGCCAACGGGTGCGCCGCGGCGCGCGCCCAGCACGGTTTCGGACCGGTCGAGCGAGTCGAGGGAGTTCATGGCAGGGCCAGGCACCCGGGTCTTCATCTCCCATCTCTCCGCGATCGCGGTCTTCGACCCGAACGGGGACCAGGTCGGCCGGGTCCGCGACGTGGTCGTCACCCTGCGCCTGGGCGGGCGCCCGCCGCGGGTGCTCGGACTCGTGGTCGAGGTGGTCGGACGGCGCCGGATCTTCCTCCCGATGACCAGGATCACCAGCCTGGAGTCCGGCCAGGTGCTCACCACCGGCGTGATCAACCTGCGCCGCTTCGAGCAGCGCCCCGCCGAGACCCTCGTCCTCGCCGAGCTGCTGGACCGCACCGTCACGTGGTCGAAGACCGACGAGCCGGTCACCGTGCTGGACGTCGGCATGGTCCAGAGCCGGCTGCGCGAGTGGGAGATCAGCAAGGTCTTCGTCCAGGTCGGCCGGGCCGGGCGGCTGCGCAAGGGCAAGGGCGAGCGGCTCACCCTGGACTGGCAGGACGTCACCGGCTTCGCCCTGCTCGAACAGGACCAGGGCGCGGCCAACCTGCTCGCCACCTTCGAGCAGCTGCGCCCCGCCGACCTCGCCGGCGTGATGCACCACCTGTCCGCCAAGCGCCGAGCCGAGGTGGCCGCCGCGCTCGACGACGAGCGGCTCGCCGACGTCCTGGAGGAGCTCCCCGAGGACGACCAGGTCGAGATCATCGGCAAGCTCCAGGAGGAGCGCGCCGCCGACGTCCTGGAGGCGATGGACCCGGACGACGCCGCCGACCTGCTCTCCGAGCTGCCGAACGACGAGGCCGAGCGCCTGCTCCAGCTGATGGAGCCGGACGAGGCCGAGCCGGTGCGCCGCCTGCTGTCCTACGAGGAGGACACCGCGGGCGGTCTGATGACCACCGAGCCGGTCGTGCTGGAGCCGGACGCGACGGTCGCCGAGGCCCTCGCCCGGATCCGGGTGCGCGACCACAAGCCCGCGCTCGCCGCGCAGGTCTTCGTCTGCCGCCCGCCCAACGAGACCCCGACCGGCCGCTACCTCGGCACCGTGCACTTCCAGCGGCTGCTGCGCGAGCCCCCGTACGTCCTGGTCGGCTCGTTGGTCGACGACGACCTCGACCCGCTGCCGCCGGACACCCCGCTGCCGCTGATCACCAGCTACCTGGCGACCTACAACCTGGTCGCGGCCCCGGTCGTCGACGACGCGGACCACCTGCTCGGCGCCGTCACCGTCGACGACGTGCTCGACCACCTGCTGCCGGAGGACTGGCGCGACGCCGCGCTGCACGCCCGGGACCACGACCAGCACGAGACGGAAGGGGCGATCGGTGGACGCTGACCGCAAGGGACGGGCGGACGACGACCCCGCACGCCGGCGACTGCGCGGCGAGCTGCGGGAACTGCGCCAGCTGCGCGAACTGCGCACCCGCGAGGGCAGCAGCCGCGAGCGCCTGGAGACCTCCCCGATCAGCGGCTCCAACCGCGCCCGGTTCGACCAGCCGCGCACCGCCCGGCCGGGCCTGCTCTCCCTGCCCTCGTACGACCCGGAGGCCTTCGGCAAGCTCTCCGAGCGCATCGCCCGCTTCCTCGGCACCGGACGGTTCATCGTCTGGATGACCGTGGTGATCATCATCTGGGTGGCCTGGAACACCCTGCTCCCGGACGACGTGCGCTTCGACTCCTACCCGTTCATCTTCCTGACCCTGGTCCTGTCGCTGCAGGCCTCCTACGCGGCGCCGCTGATCCTGCTCGCGCAGAACCGCCAGGACAACCGGGACCGCGTCAACATGGAGCAGGACCGGGCCCGCAGCGACCGCAACATCGCCGACACCGAGTACCTGACCCGCGAGGTGGCGGCGCTGCGCCAGGGCCTCGGCGAGGTCGCCACCCGAGACTTCATCCGTTCCGAACTCCAGTCCCTGCTGAAGGAGATCGAGGAGCGCCGGGAGACCAGCGAGGCGCTGTGACCGGCGGCACGCTACCGACGGGTTAAGGGGATCGGCGGGCGCCGTACCATCAAGGCATGGCCAACGAGACAGAGGTCGCGGCCGGCGTCACGGAGGACTCCGTGCGCCAGGCGCTGTCGACCGTCAACGACCCGGAGATCAACCGCCCGATCACCGAGATCGGCATGGTGAAATCGGTCGAGATCGCCGAGGGCGGCGCGGTGCGGGTCGCGGTCTACCTGACCGTCTCCGGCTGTCCGATGCGCGAGACCATCGTCACCCGGGTCCGCGAGGCGGTCGGACGGGTCCCCGGCGTGAGCGGCGTCGAGGTCGAGCTCGACGTGATGAGCGACGAGCAGCGCAAGGAGCTCTCCCAGCTGCTGCGCGGCGGCGCCCCCGAGCGGGAGATCCCGTTCGCCAAGCCCGGCACCCTCACCCGCGTCTACGCCGTCGCCTCCGGCAAGGGCGGCGTCGGCAAGTCCTCGGTGACCGTCAACCTGGCCGCCGCGATGGCCGCGGACGGCCTGAAGGTCGCCGTGGTGGACGCCGACATCTACGGCCACAGCGTGCCGCGCATGCTGGGCGTCGAGGGCCGGCCCACCCAGGTCCAGGACATGATCATGCCGCCGCAGGCGAACGGCGTGAAGGTCATCTCGATCGGCATGTTCACCCCGGGCAACGCCCCGGTCGTGTGGCGCGGCCCGATGCTGCACCGCGCCCTCCAGCAGTTCCTCGCCGACGTGTACTGGGGCGACCTGGACGTGCTGCTGCTGGACCTGCCGCCCGGCACCGGCGACATCGCGATCTCGGTGGCGCAGCTGGTCCCGAACGCCGAGATCCTGATCGTCACCACCCCGCAGATGGCCGCCGCCGAGGTGGCCGAGCGGGCCGGCACGATCGCGGTGCAGACGCACCAGAAGATCGTCGGCGTGATCGAGAACATGTCCGGCATGCCGTGCCCGCACTGCGACGAGATGATCGACGTCTTCGGCACCGGCGGCGGCCAGACCGTCGCGGAGGCGCTCACCCGCACCGTCGGCGCGACCGTGCCGGTGCTCGGCTCGATCCCGATCGACGTCCGCCTGCGCGAGGGCGGCGACGACGGCCGCCCGGTCGTGCTCGCCGCGCCCGACTCCCCGGCCGGCGCCGCCCTGCGCGCCGTCGCCGGCAAGCTCGGCGGGCGCCAGCGCGGCCTGTCCGGCATGTCGCTCGGCCTGACGCCCAGGAACAAGTTCTAGCCGTACGTCACGAGGGGCCGGGTGGTGCGCCACCCGGCCCCTCGGCGCGTTCGCGGACGGGGCGCCGGTACCGGTGCCGGTACCGTGGCGCTAGGGGCGGGTGTAGGCGGTCAGGTCCGGGACGGTCGAGAAGCCGGCGCCGTAGGCGCTGACGCCACGGCCGTACGCGCCCAGCAGGACGCCGGGGGCCTCGCCGGCCAGCACCCAGCCGTACTCGGACTCGCGGTAGCGGAACGGCTGCGGCAGCCCGTTCACCGGCAGGCTCAGGGTGGACCAGCCGGGGCCGGCCAGGTCGTCGGCGAGGTCCCACGCGAGGGAGCTCTGCTGTTCCAGCCAGTCCTGGCGCAGCGCCCGGTCCAGCTGGCCGGGCCAGGTGGCGGCGAGCAGGCCGGAGCCGGCCAGCCAGGCGGCGGAGGAGGCGGAGGTCGCCTCCAGGGTGCCGGTGTTGTCGGCGCTGCGGCGGCTGTCGCGGCGGGCGACGGTGACGACGACGGCGAACTTGCGCACGTCGCGCGGCTCGAACTGGCGGGCCGGCTCCTCGCCGTGGCCGAGGGTGCCGTAGTCGACCCCGGCGGACGCCCCGCCGCGGGGGCCGCCGGCGCCGGCCTGCATCAGGTAGCGGCGGCCGGTCCAGCCGTCGTCCAGGCCGTACCACGGGAAGTCGGCGGACAGGTAGGGCACCAGCGGGTCCGCCGGGCCGGCCTGCCCGCCGACCACCGGGCCGCCGGCCGTGGCCGTCGCCCCTCCCGCCTGACTCGTCGCGTCCATCCCCGGGCCTCCTCTAAAGCACGTGTGCCTGCCGGGACCCCGCTCCCTTGGTGGCGGGCCCCGGCGCCCCCGCCGCGCGTCCTGCGGCCCGCGCGGGCGCGGGAACTGACGGACAGCTCGACGGGAACAATCAGCACAATAGCGGCGCGCACGCCGCCGCCCCGCTCAACCGTGCGGGCGAGCGGGGCGGCGGCGTGGCCGAAGAGCGACGGCGCGGGGGCGCGGTCAGGTCGCGTCGGGGTCGAACGGGGGGCGCTCGCCGGGCTGGAGCGGCGGGCCGGCGGAGGCGGCGGCCGGGGCGGCGGCCTTGTCGAAGCTGACGCTGCCGGCGCGGCCGTTCACCGGGCCGGTGGGCTTGTCGTCCAGGACCGACCGGATGTCCAGCGAGTCCTTCATGTCCTTGAGGCCCAGCGGGTCCTCGTTGCCGCCCATGAGCTGCTTGCGGACGAAGGTCTTGGGGTGCAGGTCCTCGAACTCGAAGTCCTTGAACTCCGGGCCGAGCTCGCTGCGGATGTCCTCCTTCGCGCTGTCGGCGAAGGAGCGGACCTTGCGGATGAAGCCCATCGTGTCCTGGATCAGCTTCGGAAGCTTGTCGGGGCCGAAGATGATGATCGCCATGACGATCAGGGTCAGGATCTCCAGCCCGCCTACGTCGCTGAACACCTATGCTCCCTAGCTCGCCGGACGACGGTTCCTACAGGGTAATGGCCATCGGCGGGTCTCCGGTCCACGGTGTGATGAACCCGTGGTAAAGACCGGCCGATGGCCGGAAGCCGTCCGCGAGCGGCGCTGTGGCGCGGGTCTTGAGGACCGGGCCTAGCGGAGTTCCCGGTGCAGGGCGGTCAGCCCGCCCACCGGGCGGTCCGGCAAGGGGGTCGCCTCGCGCGTCGCGGCGACCGGGAAGCCCGGGAAGTCCACCGGGACCTGCGCGTTCATCGGGACCAGTCCGCCACCGCGGCCGGGGGTGCCGGCCGAGCCGACCGGGCTCACCGACGTACCGTGCTGGTCCTCGCTCTGCGCGCTCAGGCCGCCGACGCCGCCCAGCGTCACCGCGGCCACCGAGAAGGCGCCGGCGGCGGCGAAGACGAAGCGGCGCCCGCGCGGCGCGGACGGCCGGACCACGGCCACCGCGGCGGCGGGCTGCGGCCGGGCCGGGGCCTCGGGGCGCGCGGCGCGGCGGCCCATCAGCGGGCGCAGGACGGCCCCGCCGCGGCCGAACGCGCGCGGGTCGACCCCGGGCAGCGGGGTGCCGGCGCCGAGCGCGCCCGCGCCGAAGGAGGCGCCGGCGCCGCGGCCGAAGGAGCCGCCGTCGAGCCGGCTGCCGCCGAGCGTGCCGGGGCCGGTGACGCCGCCGCCGGGCAGGTCGTCGTCGTCCCGGCCGTCGCGCCAGTCGGAGCCGGGCTGCTCGTCGTCCGGCAGGCTCCCGACGGCCATCAGGCGGGCCATCAGGCCCGAGGACGGGCCGGGGGTGCCGGTGCGGGTCAGCAGGTGCTTGACGCCGCGGCCCTCGTCCGCCTCGGCCAGGCACTGCGGGCAGGTCGCCAGGTGGGCCTGGACGCGTTCGCGGGAGTCGTGCCCGAGCTCGCCGTCCAGGAAGGCGGACAGCCGCTCGCCGAGGTGGTGCTCCTCGGCGGCGGGCTCGGCGGGGCGCACGGCCACGGCCCGCAGCTCGGCGTCGCCGGGCAGCGGGGCGGCGGACGGCAGCGGCTCGCCCGGCTCGTCACCGCCGCGGCGGCCGGGCAGGGACCAGCCCCGCCTGGCGGCGGACCGGCCGGACGGCTCCGGACGGCCCGACCCCGAGCGGCCGGTTCCGCTCACGATCGCCTCCGTCCGCGCCCGCCCGGTGCTGCCGGGACCTCGCCGGCGGCGGCGCCCACCGGCACCGGCTCCTCCGAGCCGCCGCGGCGCTCGCGCCCGGGGGCCGAGCCGGGGGCGCGGTGCTTGAGCGCGGCGCGCAGGTGGGAGCGGCCGCGGTGGATGCGGCTGCGGACGGTGCCGAGCTTGACGCCCAGCGTGGCGGCGATCTCCTCGTAGGACAGGCCCTCGATGTCGCAGAGCACCACGGCGGCGCGGAACTCCGGCGCGAGGGTGTCCAGCGCCTGCTGGACGTCGGCGTCGAAGTGGGTGTCGCTGAAGTGCTGGGCCGGGCTGGGCTCGCGGGAGGCGAGGCGCTCGGCCGCGTCGTCGCCGAGCGCGTCGAAGCGGATGCGCTGGCGGCGGCGGACCATGTCCAGGAACAGGTTGGTGGTGATCCGGTGCAGCCAGCCCTCGAACGTGCCGGGGGTGTACGTGGACAGCGAACGGAACACCCGGACGAAGACCTCCTGCGTGAGGTCCTCGGCGTCGTGCTGGTTGCCCGTCAGGCGGTAGGCGAGGCGGTAGACGCGGGCACTGTGGGCCTCGACGATCTCCTCCCACGTGGGGGGAGTCCAGGACTGCGCGTCGGGGCCCTCGGTGAAGGTCGCGAGGGCGGGGGCCTCGGTGGTACCGGCGTCCGGCGTCGCGGCGGCGGGCTGGTCCAGGTCGGAGTGCGCAGGCTGGTTCATCACGGGCTTCGGCGTACGGGCCGACGCGGTGCCGCGGACGTGCCGCCGCACGGGGACGTCGCCCTCGGCCACACCTCCTCGGTCGGCTCTTCTGCCCAGCAGGGCCACCACCATATCCACCTCACCCGTCAAGCCCGGATAAAAGTGCCCGGGAGGTCTCCCGCACCCGGTCCCTCCTCACAACGGCCCGCCGCCGTACGCGGTTCCCGCCCGGCCAGTAATCTGTGGCAGGAAATATCGACATCCCCCGGCACCGGGCCGCCACCCGGGGCTCCGAAAGAGGCAGCCATCAGCGAGTTCGGGCCCGCGCGCGCGGCCCTCGCAGACACCTACGTGGGCGAGGACGCGGTGCTGACCTACGCCCGGGCGCAGTCCGCGCGGACGGGGATAAGGGCGATCGGGCCGAGCGGCGGGGCGTGCCTGAGACTGATGGCGGCCGCGCTGGACGCCAAGGCGGTCGCCGAGATCGGTACCGGGACGGGCGTCTCCGGGGTCTACCTGCTGCGCGGGATGCGGCCGGACGGCGTGCTGACCACGGTGGACTCCGAGCCGGTGCGCCAGCAGCTGGCGCGCGAGGCGTACCAGGCGGCGGGTTTCGCGGCCAACCGCTCGCGGTTCATACCGGGACGGGCGCTGGAGGTGCTGCCGAGGCTCGCGGACGGCCAGTACGACCTGGTGTTCTGCGACGGCGATCCGGCGGAGTCGCGGGAGTACCTGGCGGAGGCGCTGCGGCTGCTGCGGCCGGGCGGGATGGTCTGCTTCGAGGGGGTCTTCCAGGAGGGCCGGCTGGCCGAGCCGGAGCTGCAGGACCCGCAGACGGACGCGGTGCGCAACCTGGTCCAGGACGTCCGGGAGAGCGACGGGCTGCTGCCCGCGCTGCTGCCGGTCTCGGACGGGCTGCTCTGCGCCGTCAAACGCTGAGCGCCCCAGGAGCGCCCCCGGGAGCGCCTCCGGGCCGGTCCCGGGCCGGTCCCGGGAAGCCGCCGGCCCGGGCCGACATGACGTCGGACCCGGGCCGGCAGTACATCTCCAGGAGATGGGGAGCACCCGCTGCGGTCAGCCGCAGGCCTTCTTCAGGGCCTCGCCGAGGGCGTCGGCCTCGTCAGGCGTGAGCTCCACCACGAGGCGTCCGCCGCCTTCGAGCGGAACGCGCATGATGATGCCCCGCCCCTCTTTGGTGACTTCGAGCGGGCCGTCACCCGTCCGCGGCTTCATGGCCGCCATGCTCGTTCCCCTTCCTGCAACCGCTCAGCTACGCACCGGCAGTCCGTCCACCGCCGGTATCGAACGCATTGATCGGAAGCCATTATCCCGCATGCCACGGCCTGATGACCAACATCACTCTCGGTGCAACCTCGGCCGGATCCGCCCCAACCGCCGCATTTGCCGTCATAAGCCCCGGCACGCCGGCGGTGCGGACACCACCGGAAGGTGCGATACCTCACACTCCCCAGGCGGCCCGGTGCTCCGGCATCCTGACACCCGACGAGACCGCAGCGATCACAAGGGAGACCCCTCGCCCATGTCCGATTCCGTGCTGTACGAGCTGGACGGCGGCCTGGCCGTCATCACGATCAACCGTCCGGAGGCGATGAACGCGCTGGACGTCGCGACGAAGGTCGCGCTGCGGGACACGATGACCGCCGCGGCGGCCGACCCGGCGGTGCGCGCCGTGCTGCTGACCGGGGCGGGCGAGCGCGCGTTCTGCGTCGGACAGGACCTCAACGAACACCTCGCGATGCTCAAGCGGGCCGACGAGACCGGCGAGGGCGCGCTGCGGACCGTCGCCGAGCACTACAACCCGCTGGTGCGGGCGCTGGCGGGCATGCGCAAGCCGACCGTCGCGGCGGTCGGCGGGGTCGCGGCGGGCGCGGGCGCCTCGCTCGCCTTCGCCTGCGACTTCCGGATCCTGTCCGAGAAGGCCGGCTTCAACACCGCGTTCGCCGGGATCGGGCTGACCGCGGACTCGGGCGCCTCCTGGACGCTCCCCCGGCTGGTCGGGCACGCCAAGGCCACCGAGCTGCTGATGCTGCCGCGGACGGTCAGGGCCACCGAGGCGATGGAGCTGGGCCTGGCCACCAAGGTCGTCGCGCCCGAGGAACTGGCCGCCACCGCACGGGTCTTCGCCCGCGAGCTGGCCGAGGGCCCGACGGTGGCCTACGGCGCCATCAAGGAGTCGCTGGCGTACGGGGCTTCGCACTCGCTGGACGAACTGCTCGACAAGGAGGACGAGCTGCAGACCCTGGCCGGTGAGAGCGAGGACCACCGGATCGCGGTCCGCGCCTTCATCGCCAAGGAGAAGCCCGCCTACCGGGGCCGCTGAGCGCCGCGTTACCGGGGCCGCCGGGCCTTGCCGGACGGGCTCCGGAGCTCGGTGCGCACGTGGCAGGCCGCCAGGTGGTCGTCGACCAGGCCGCAGGCCTGCATGAGCGCGTAGGCGGTGGTGGGGCCGACGAAGCGGAAGCCCTCCTTCTTGAGCGCCTTCGCGAGCGCCGTCGACCCGGGCGTGACGGCCGGGACCTCCGCGAGCGTGCGGGGGGCCGGCCGGTCCGGGTCGCCGGCGAAGCCCCAGATCAGCTCCTCCAGGCCGCCGTCGAGCCCGCGGGCGACCCGGGCGTTGGCGATGGCCGCCTCGATCTTGGCCCGATTGCGGATGATGCCGGCGTCGGCGAGCAGCCGCTCGACGTCGGCCTCGCCGAACTCGGCGACCGCGGCGATCTCGAAACCGGCGAACGCGGCTCGGAAGCCCTCGCGGCGGCGCAGGATGGTCAGCCAGGACAGGCCGGACTGGAAGGCCTCCAGGCAGACCCGTTCGAACAGGGCGTCGTCGCCGTGCACCGGGCGGCCCCACTCGGTGTCGTGGTAGACCCGGTAGTCGTCGGTCGAGTCGCCCCAGCCGCAGCGGCGCAGGCCGTCGGCGCCGAGGACGGTGCCGTCCTGCGGACCGGTCACCGGTCCTCCACCGGCTTCGCGTCCTCGGGCGCCCCGGCCGGCTCGACGACCTTGGCGAACGCCTCCAGGCCCGGCAGCGGTTCGGCGCCGGCGTCGGGTCCCGTGGTGGCCTCGACCGCGCCGCGCAGGTGGGCGGCGGCCTCCAGTTCGGCGATCCGCGAGTCGCGGTAGGCGAGTTCGGCGCCGAGGCGGTCCAGGACGTCGTCGACCTCGTCCATCCGGTAGCCGCGCACGGCCATCGGCAGGCGCAGGTCGTCCACGTCCGTCTTGTGCAGCGGACGGTCCTGCGGCAGCCGCGCCGCGAGGCGGTCCTGAACCGCCTCGGGCATCGAACCGCCGCCGCCGAGCGCCACCAGCGCGGCGCCGCCGACCACCACGGCCATGGCGACCACGATCACCCAGAACACGAGCTGTCCTCCCGACTTCCCGGCCGGCCTGCTGTCAGGTGCCCGGACCGCGCTGATCATGACAGCATGGTCCCTAGTGAGGCCGGGGGCCATCATCGCACCCTGGGGAGCCGTGGAGGAGACATCGGTGGCGCTGCGCCTGGGACCGCGCGAATTCGGTGACGACGAGCTGGTGATCATGGCCATCGTCAACCGGACCCCGGACTCGTTCTTCGACCGGGGGGCGACGTTCGCGGACGAGGCCGCCTTCGCGGCCGCCGACCGGGCGGTGGCCGAGGGCGCCGCGATCCTGGACATCGGCGGGGTCAAGGCCGGGCCGGGCGACGAGGTCACCGTCGAGGAGGAGCTGCGCCGCACGGTGCCGTTCGTCGCGGAGCTGCGCAAGCGCCACCCGGACGCCGTGATCAGCGTGGACACCTGGCGGCACGAGGTCGGCGAGGCGGTCTGCGAGGCCGGCGCGGACCTGCTGAACGACGCCTGGGGCGGGGTGGACCCGAAGCTCGCCGAGGTGGCCGCGCGGTACGACGCGGGGCTGGTCTGCACGCACGCGGGCGGCGCCGAGCCGCGCACCCGGCCGCACCGGGTGGGCTACGAGGACGTCATGGCGGACATCCTGCGGGTGACCGTCGGCCTGGCCGAGCGGGCCGTGGAGCTGGGCGTGCGGCGGGACGCGCTGATCATCGACCCCGGGCACGACTTCGGCAAGAACACCCGGCACTCGCTGGAGGCGACCCGGCGGCTGCCGGAGATGACCGCGACCGGCTTCCCGGTGCTGGTGTCGCTGTCCAACAAGGACTTCGTCGGCGAGACGCTCGACAAGCCGGTGGACGAGCGGCTGCTGGGCACGCTCGCGACGACGGCCGTCTCGGCCTGGCTGGGCGCGCGGGTCTACCGGGTGCACCAGGTCGCCGAGACCCGGCAGGTGCTGGACATGGTCGCCTCGATCCGGGGCACCCGGCCCCCGGCGGTGGCCCGCCGGGGACTGGCCTGACCGCGGCGCCCGGATCCGGTCGGCCCGGATCCCGCTTGCCCGGATCCCGTCGGCTCGGATCCCGTCGGCTCAGATCTCGTTGACCGGCCGGCGGGCGTCGGCGAGGATCTTCAGGACGTCGTCGATCTCGTCGGTGATGTGGAACAGCTCCAGGTCGCGCGGGGCCGCCTTGCCCTGCGCGACGAGGGTGTTCTTGAGCCACTCGTAGAGCCCGCCCCAGTAGGAGCTGCCGAAGAGGATCACCGGGAAGCGGGTGACCTTCTTCGTCTGGACGAGGGTGAGCGCCTCGAACAGCTCGTCCAGCGTGCCCAGCCCGCCGGGCAGGACCACGAAGCCCTGGGCGTACTTCACGAACATCGTCTTGCGGACGAAGAAGTAACGGAAGTTCAGCCCGAGGTCGACGAACTCGTTCAGCCCCTGCTCGAAGGGCAGCTCGATGCCGAGGCCCACGCTCAGGCCGCCGGCCTCGGAGGCGCCGCGGTTGGCGGCCTCCATGGCCCCCGGGCCACCGCCGGTGATCACCGCGTAGCCGGCCTCGGCGAGCGCGCGGCCGATGGCCACGCCGGACTCGTACTCGGGCGAGTCGACCGGCGTCCGGGCCGAGCCGAACACGCTGATCGCGGGCGGGAGTTCGGCGAGGGCGCCGAAGCCCTCGACGAACTCCGAGGTGATCCGCAGCACCCGCCACGGATCGGTGTGCAGCCAGTCGGTCGGCCCGGTGGTGTCCAGCAGGCGCTGGTCCGTGGTGCTCGTGCCGACCTGGTCCCGGCGCACCAGCACCGGGCCCTTCTGCTTCTCCGGCCAGGCCTTCTTCTTCCGCGGCACGCCGACCTGCTCGGGGCCGTGCCCGTACTGCTTCTCGTCTCCGGTGCCTGTCATGACGAAACCCTACGCCGGACCTCCCCCGTTTTCAGGCAACGGGGGAAGGTCGGTTGGGGAACCGGAAGATGGCGTTCGGCTTCTGATCGGATCAGCTGCCGAGCAGCCGGCGGTCAGCTGGTGAGCCAGGCGCGCAGCCGCTCCTCGGCCTCGGCGATGGCGCTCAGCGAGCAGTGCTCCTCCCGCTTGTGCGCGAGGTTCGGGTCACCGGGGCCGTAGTTGACCGCCGGGACGCCGAGCGCGCTGAAGCGGGCGACGTCGGTCCAGCCGAACTTGGCCCTGGCCTGGCCGCCGGTGGCCGCCAGGAAGGCCTGCGCGGCCGGCTGGGCGAGGCCGGGCAGGGCGCCGGGGGCGAAGTCGGTGACGGTCACCTCGAAGCCGTCGAAGACCTCGCGGACGTGCTTCTCCGCCTCCGCCTCGCTGCGGTCCGGCGCGTAGCGGAAGTTGACCGTCACGACGCACTCGTCCGGGATGACGTTGCCGGCCACGCCGCCGTCGATCCGCACCGCGTTCAGGCCCTCGCGGTACTCCAGGCCGTCGATCTCCACCCGGCGCGGCTCGTAGGCCGCGAGCCGGGAGAGCACCTCGGCGGCGTGGTGGATGGCGTTGTCGCCGAGCCAGCTGCGGGCCGCGTGGGCGCGCACGCCGGTGAGCCTGACCTGGGCCCGCAGGGTGCCCTGGCAGCCGCCCTCGACGACGCCGCCGCTGGGCTCCAGCAGCACCGCGAAGTCGGCGGCCAGCCAGTCGGGCCGCTCCCTGGCGAGGTGGCCGAGGCCGTTGCGGTGGGCCTCCACCTCCTCGCAGTCGTAGAACACGAAGGTCAGGTCGCGGTTGGGCTCGGGCAGCGTGGCCGCGAGCCGCAGCTGGACGGCGACACCGGACTTCATGTCCGAGGTGCCGCAGCCGTAGAGCAGATCCCCGTCGACGTACGAGGGCACGTTGTCGGCGATCGGGACGGTGTCCAGGTGGCCGGCCAGCAGGACGCGCTCGGAGCGGCCGAGGCGGGTGCGGGCCACCACGTTGTTCCCGTACCGGTCGACGGTCAGGTGCGGGTAGGCGCGCAGGGCGGCCTCCACGGCGTCGGCGAGCGGCTGCTCGTCGCCGCTCACGGACGGGAAGTCGACGAGGCGGGCGGTCAGCGTGCCGCCGTCGAGGGTGAGGTCCAGGGGCGTCGTCTCGGGGCTGCTCATGACGCCAGCCTAGTGCGCGCCGCGGAGACCCTGCGTAGCGGTCCTGTGACAGGGTCGGCGAAGCGTAACGGCAACCGGGGGGCGCCGCACACCCGTCCGAGTGGGTACGGTGTCGGATCAAGAAGCAGGCGCGAGAGGGGCGAGGGTGGCCAGGAAGAAGAGCAGCGAGGACCAGGGCGACGAATTGGAGCCCCCCCGCCGCGGGCCGCTGCGTGCCCTGCTGCTCGTGATCGTCGGGCTGCTCGGTCTCGCGCTGGTCGGCGGGGCGGCCGTGGTCGGCATCTGGTGGTTCGGTTTCAAGGGCACCGAGCCCGAGGGCTGCACCGTGAAGACCGCGACCGGCGAGGGCACCCTGGAGGTGTCGCAGGCCGCCAACGCCGCGACGATCGCCGCGGTGGCCCGCTCGCGCGGGCTGCCGGACCGGGCGACGGCGATCTCGCTGGCCACGGCCATGCAGGAGTCCAAGCTGCGCAACCTCGCCGGCGGCGACCGGGACTCGCTCGGCCTGTTCCAGCAGCGCCCCTCGATGGGCTGGGGCACCGCGGCGCAGATCCAGGACCCGGTCTACGCGACCAACAAGTTCCTGGACGGCCTGGTCAAGGTGCCCGGCTACACCCGGCTGCCGCTGACCGACGCCGCCCAGGCGGTGCAGAAGAGCGGCTACCCGCAGGCGTACGCCAAGCACGAGACCAAGGCGACGCTGCTCACCTCGGCGCTGGCCGGCCGCGAGCCCGCCTCGTTCAGCTGCGTCGTGCACGACTACGCCAAGCCGGGGACGGACGACTCCGCCGACTCCGCCTCGCCGACCGCGTCCGCCTCCGCGACCCCGGCGGCGGCGCCGGACCGCACCCAGGTGCTCTCCGACCGGGTGCGCCGCGAGTTCGGCCGCACGGTCGCCGCGGCCCCCGGCTACACGTCGTCGATCAAGGGGGCCGAGAACGCCGTCGCGCTGACCCCGGACCCGTCCGCCGCCGCGCTGACCACCTCGGCGGACGCCGGGGCCGACGCCGCCGCGGCCGCCGAGCGGGCGAGCGGCTGGGAGGTCGCGCACTGGGCGGTCGCCCAGGCGCAGCAGCTGGGCATCGCGACGGTGGCCTACGACGGGAAGATCTGGCGCAAGACCTCGTCGGAGGACGGCTGGCAGTCGCAGCCGACGGGGACGACGACCAAGCTCGTCCAGGTCACCCTGGCGCCGTCCGACAAGAGCTGACGCACTGACGTACGGGTTGCCGCCGGACGGGTGATTCCGGTCAACCTTTGTGGACCGGCCGCCCGTTCCGGCGACCCCCGCCGGAGAACCGTCACTCCCCTTGCCCGGTGCAGGATCCACGGGCTCCGACGGGCTCCGCCAGGGCACCCCCGCGCGGTCATACGATCCGATGGTCGGTCGGACACTTTCCTTGCACCGGCCGAAACCTTCTGGCTTCTCAAGCGGTAACAACGTCGTCCGCCCGGTCGTCCACCCGGCGGACGGGACGGACCCAGACCCTTCGAGGAGCCCCATGTCTCACCCCCTCACGCGCCGGATCGCCCAGGCCGCGCTCGTCGTGGCGGCCGGAGCGACCCCGCTGGTCGCGGCCGGCTCCGCGTCCGCCCTGGGCGGCGACGCCCTGCTGCCCAAGAGCGACCTCGCCGCTCCGCTGGGCCAGCTGACCAACACCGACGCGGGTTCCAGCCTCCAGCACACCACCCACCAGCTCGGCGAGGCCGCCGGGACCACCGGCGCCGCCACCGTCGCCGCGGGCGTACCGGCCTCCGCCGACGCCGCCGGCAACATCGTCGCCCACCAGCTGCCCGAGGCGAACGAGAAGGCCAGCTCGCTGACCGCCCCGGTCGACCAGACCGCCGCCACCACCGGGCAGCTCTCCGCCGTCACCCCGAAGGTCGCCTCCGCGCTGGCCGGCAAGCTCGGCGAGGCCGTCACCGGCAAGGCCATGGGCACCCGCAGCGCCGCCAGCCCGGTCGGCGGGCTCGCCCAGACCGGCTCGGTCGCCAAGCAGGTGCCCAGCCTCGGCAGCCTCACCAACGGCGTGCCCAGCACCAGCGCCGTCACCGACGCACTGCCGCTGGGCTCCGTCGAGCGCTCGCTGCCGGCCGGCGGCCTGGCGAGCGCCCTGCCCGGCGCCGACGTCCTCGGCCTCGCCGAGCACGGCTCGGCCAACCGCCTCGGCGGCGCCGACCTCGGCCCGAACAACCCGCTGTCCGGCGTCACCGGTGCGCTCGGCCCGATCGGCGGCCTGCTGGGCGCCGTGAACGGCGGCGGCGTCGGCCTCTAGGCCACCCCCGGACGGGCCCGCTGACGGGGCCTCGACGACGTACGACGAAGACGGCGAAGGGCCGGTGTCCGAGGCGGACACCGGCCCTTCGTGCGGTCCCGCTAGCGCGCCGCGTTCAGCCGCTCGACGGCCGCGGCGACCCGCTCGTCCGTCGCCGTGAAGGCGACCCGGACGAACTGCCCGCCGGCCGGGCCGTAGAACTCCCCGGGCGCCACCAGGATGCCGAGGGCGGCCAGTTCGGCCACCGTCTCCCAGCACGGGCGGTCCTGGGTGGCCCACAGGTAGAGGCTCGCCTCCGAGTGCTCGATCCGGAAGCCGTACGCCTCCAGGGCCGCCCGCAGCGCCGAGCGCCGGGCCGCGTAGCGCTCCCGCTGCTCGGCCACGTGGGCGTCGTCGTCCAGCGCGGCGATCGTCGCGGCCTGCACGGGCGCGGCGACCATCATGCCGCCGTGCTTGCGCAGCCCCAGCAGCTCCTTGACCACGACCGGGTCGCCCGCCAGGAAGGAGGAGCGGTAGCCGGCCAGGTTGGAGCGCTTGGAGAGCGAGTGGACGGCCAGCAGGCCCTCGTGGTCGCTCCCGCACACGTCCGGGCGCAGGACGGACACCGGCTCGGCCTCCCAGCCGAGCTCCAGGTAGCACTCGTCGCTGACCAGCAGCACCCGGTGCTCCCTGGCCCACGCGACGGTGCGGCGCAGCTCGTCCGCGCCGAGCACCCGGCCGGTCGGGTTGGACGGCGTGTTCACCCAGAGCAGGCGCACGCGCGAGCCGTCCAGCTCGTCCACCGAGTCGTACTCGACGGGCTCCGCGCCGCACAGCCGCGCGCCCACCTCGTAGGTGGGGTAGGCGAGGCGCGGGTAGGCGACCTGGTCGCCCGGGCCGAGGCCGAGCTGGGTCGGCAGCCAGGCCACCAGCTCCTTGGAGCCGATGGTCGGCAGCACGGCCTGCGGGCCGATCTCGGCGCCGCAGCGGCGGCGCAGCCAGCCGGCGATCGCCTCGCGCAGCTCCAGCGGGCCCCAGACGGTCGGGTAACCGGGGGTGTCCGAGTGGGCGGCCAGCGCCTTCTGGATCACCTCGGGGACCGGGTCGACGGGGGTGCCGACGGAGAAGTCGCACAGGCCGCCCGGGTGGGCGAGGGCCGTCCGCTTGTACGGCTCCAGCTTGTCCCACGGGAAGACGGGCAGGCGGTCCGAAACGCGGCGCGCCGCCCCCGGGTGGCCCGGGAACGGCGCGCGCGTGCTGTTGTCGGTGCTCACAGCTCAGATGCCACCGATCGTCAGTGGTCGGCGTTCTGCGGCGGCAGAGCGGCGATGAACGGGTGGTCACGCTCGATCAGGCCGAGCTTCGAGGCGCCACCGGGCGAACCGAGGTCGTCGAAGAACTCGACGTTCGCCTTGTAGTAGTCCTTCCACTCCTCCGGAGTGTCGTCCTCGTAGAAGATCGCCTCGACCGGGCAGACCGGCTCGCAAGCGCCACAGTCGACACACTCATCCGGGTGGATGTAGAGCGATCGCTCGCCCTCGTAGATGCAGTCAACCGGGCACTCTTCGATGCACGCCTTGTCCTTCACGTCGACACAAGGCTGCGCGATGACGTAAGTCACGCTGTCGTTCCTCCTCGGAAGGGCCCTGGCGGCCCGTTCTGTTCTGCTCGCGTGCGCGGTGAGCGCGGCGTCGTCGATGCCCGCCCCTAGTATCGCGGGTCGGAGACCGCAAATGCACAGGAGGTGCCCAGATGACGGCAGGCGGCCCGGAAAGCAGCCGTCCGCAGGACCGTCCGGAGGTCCGGATAGATCGCTCCGACGTGGGACGACGCGTGTCCGCCCGGCGGCTGTCCGGGTTCGTGGACGACCGGCCGGTCTTCCGTGATGTGATCGGCGTGCTCACATCGTGGGACGATCACGGGTTGACGGTCGTGCCCCGCGCGGGCGAGCCGGTCTCCTTCCCCGAGAAACTGCTGGTCGCGGGCAAGGTGGTCCCGCTCTTCCCGGCCCGACGGGCCCCGCTGCCGGCCGCGACGCCGGTCGAGCTCCAGCGGATCGCGGCGCGCGGCTGGCCCGGCGTCGAGCAGGAGGCGCTCGGCGAGTGGACCCTGCGCGCCTCGGCCGGGTTCACCCAGCGGGCCAACTCCGTCCAGGCGCTCGGCGACCCCGGGCTGCCGCTGCCGGCGGCACTGGCCGCCGTCCGGGACTGGTACGCCGAGCGCGAACTGCCCGCCCTCGTCGAGGTCGTCACGCCCGGCACCGCGGACGGACTGCGCGAACTGCTCGGCCCCGCGCAGTCGCCGACGCTGGTGCGCACCGCCCCGCTGGCCGCACTCGCCAGGATCGGCTCCGGGCACGACCGGGTGCGGCTCTCCCGCACGGCCGGGCCCGACTGGATGTCCCTGTACGGGAAGCTGAGCGCGGACCCGGCGGTGCGCGAGGCCGCCCGGCGGGTCCTGCACGGCGGGCCCTCGGTCTGGTTCGCCACCGTGCCCGGCGCCGCGGGACAGCCGCCGCTGGCCATCGGACGCTGCGTCGTCGACGGCCCGTGGGCCTGCTTCGGCGCCATCGAGGTCCAGCCGCACGCCCGGCGGGCCGGGCTGGCCACGGCCGTCATGGCGGTGCTCGCCGCCCGCGCCGCCGAGGAGGGCGCCACCGGGGCCTACCTGCAGGTCGAGGCGGACAACGACGGTGCGGTCGCGCTCTATGACGGACTCGGCTTCACGACCAGTCACACTTACCACTACGCCCGGCCGCCCCAGGGGTAGCCCAGGCCACCGCTTGCCCGATCGCCCGCCCGCCGTAGGAAAGCCGTCGCCGTCACCGTGACCGAGCAGAGCAGAGACCGCTTCCGGACCGCCGCCCGCGCCGAACAGCCCGACCCCGTGCTGCTCTGCCTGCTCGCCGCCGCCGAACACGGCCCCCTCACCGACCCGGACGACCCCGGCGAGCCGCCGGGCCTCGACGCCCTGCTCGCCGCGTGCGGGGCCGCCCTCGACCGGCACGCCGCCGCCGTCCGCCTCGCGGTCGCCGAACGCGCCCCCGCCGGGCCCGAGGAGACCGCCGCCCTGCTCGCCGCCGTCCTCGGCGGGCGGGAGCGGTTCCACGGGCGGCAGTCCGACTACCGGCGGCTGGAGTCCTCGCTGCTGCCGGAGGTCCTGCGGCGGCGGCGCGGGCTGCCCATCACGCTGTCCCTGGTGTGGATGGCGGTCGGCCGGCGGGCCGGGCTCACCGTCCACGGCATCGCGCTGCCCGGCCACTTCATCGTCGCCGTCGGCGGCCCGGCCGGCGGCGAGGAGTACGTCCTGGCCGACCCCTTCCACGGCGGACGGCTGCTCGACCCCGGCGACGCCGAGCGCCTCGTCGAGGCCACCGGGCACCCCTTCGCGCCCGCGCTGCTCACCCCCGCCCAGCCGCTCGACATCGTCCACCGCGTCCTCGGCAACATCCGGGCCTGGGCCTCCGAACGGCCCGAACACGCCCGCACCCAGCTCTGGGCCACCGAACTTGCCCTGCTGCTCCCCCGCCACCCCGCCCAGCTGCGCCTCGAACGCGCCGAACTCCTCGTCCGGACCGGGGACTTCCTCGGCGGCTCGGCCGAGATGGACGCCTACGCCGAGATCCTCGACGCCTTCGACCCGGACGCGGCGGCCAAGGTCCGCCAGGAGGCCAGGGCGGCCCGGCACCGGCTCAACTGACTCGACCGACTCGACTGACTCGACTGACTCGACCGACGGACTACAGCCAGCCCTTCTCGCGGGCGATGCGGACCGCCTCGGTGCGGTTGCGGGCCTCGGTCTTCTGGATCGCCATCGAGAGGTAGTTGCGGACCGTGCCCTCGGACAGGTGCAGGCGCTTGGCGATGTCCGCGTTCACCGCGCCGTCCGCCGCCGCCCCGAGGACGTCCCGCTCGCGGGCGGTCAGCGGGTTGGCGCCCTCGGCCAGCGCGGCGGCGGCCAGCGCCGGGTCGATCACCCGCTCCCCGCGCAGCACCCGGCGGATCGCCTCGGCGAGTTCGGAGGCGGGCGCGTCCTTCACCAGGAACGCGTCCGCGCCGGACTCCATCGCCCGCCGCAGGTAGCCGGGCCGCCCGAAGGTCGTCGCGATCACGACCTTCGTCCCCGGCGCCTCCCGGTGCAGCTTCGCCGCCGCCTCGATGCCCGTCATGCCGGGCATCTCGATGTCCAGTACGGCGACCTGGACGTCGTTCGCCAGCACCGCCGCCACCACCTCGTCGCCGCGGCCCACCTGCGCCACGACGTCGATGTCCCCCTCCAGTCCGAGCAGCGCCGCCAGCGCCTCCCGGACCATCCCCTGGTCCTCGGCCAGCAGCACGCGGATCGAGGGGCCGTTCTGATCGTCACTCATTGGCTGATCTTGGCACGGCGGCCTGCTCCCCCGGGAGTCCGCCGGCCGGTTCGGCGGCCCGCTCCCGGCTCAGCGGGCCGCGCTGCGCGGGGACGGCGCCGGTGCGGGCGCCGCGGTGGGCGAGGACCTCCCGCAGAGCCGGCGTCAGGTCCGCGAACGGCTCGACCCCGCCCGGGCCGGAGGTCCTGGCCAGCGCCGACCACGTCCCGGTGCCCGGGTCGTGGAAGTGGACCCGGCCGGGGTCGCGGGGGTCGTAGCGGATCGGCCACCGGCCCCCGGGGTACGGCGACGGCCGGCCGACGTGGCGCCGCAGCGCGCGGCCGTCGTAGCGCAGGCCGTCCTTGTGCACCCCGTCGGGGCGGATCACGGCCCAGTGGATCGGGAGGAGTTCGAGGAACAGCGCCGGATCGCGCGGGGCGGCGATGTAGCCGCAGCGGTGGACCGCGAGCCGGTAGGCCTCGTTCGGGCTGAGGTCGGGGCCGGGCAGGCCGGGCAGGGCCAGTCCGGGCTGGCGGCGGCGCTGGTAGCCGGCGACGGCGTACTCGGCGAAGAGCTCCTCCAGTTCGCCGGTCGTCCGGGGGCGGTCCGGCTTCTCGCCGCGGCCGGCGAGGTGGGCGGCGAACTGCGCCCGGACGTGCGCGAGGGCGGCGACGGCCTGGGGTTTGCCGGCCGGCGGGTACGCCCGGCCGCCCTGGACGACGATGCCGTAGCGGCGGCAGACGTCCTTGACCGTCTCCGGGACGACCGCCGCGCCGCGGTCGACGACGATCCGCTCGGGGAAGACCACCGGACGGGCCGCGGCGGCCGCGAACCGCTCGTCCGCCGCCAGCAGCGGTTCGCAGGGCAGCCGCAGCGTCCGGTGCCGCAGATCGTCCGGCCAGCCCGGCCGCATCGGCTCGGGCACGAGGGCGTCGGCGATCACGAGCCCGGCGTCCACCGGCCCCGCACCGCCCGGCAACAGGCGCCAGCCCAGCAGGCTGCGGGTGCAGAGGTCGACGGCGGCGGTCAGGCCGACCGGGGTCACGGCGCCGGTGGCCGGGTCGACGGCGCTCACGTCCAGCGGGACGGTGTCGACCAGCACCACCGCGCCGGGGCGGTCCGCCACCAGGGGCAGGCCGGGGATCTCCGGCGGCTCGGCCCGGTCGGGCTTCGCGGGTGCGCCCGCCGGGCCGGCGGGGCCGGAGCGGCGCAGCGAGCGGCGGTCCACCAGCCCCCACAGGCCCTCCTCCCGCCAGCGCTTCAGGCGCCGCCACATCTGCACGGGCGCGTAGCCGAGTTCGGCGGCCTTGCTCTCCACCCGGCGGGTCAGGGAGAGCCCCGGCGCGTACTGGGCCCGGGGCTCGTCCGGCCTGGAGTCGTCCGGGCAGCCGGAACGGTAGCCGGTGGTGAGTTCCAGGAGGTGCTCCTGGGCCCGTAAGAGTTCGCGCCACTGCTGGGGACTCAGCCGGTCCAGCAGGGCGCCGGCGTCCGGGCGGCCCTCCTCGGGGGCCGTGCCGTCCGGCGCCTGGCCGTACGGCCGGAAGGTGGGCTCGGCGAGCAGGGCGCCGGCGCCGATCAGGGTGAGTGCTCCGGTGTCCGCGCGGAGCCGGACCGTGTCGTCGGTGATGCCGGTGACGGTGTGCGGCCGGCCGTCGAGCCAGAGCCGGGCGCCGCAGTGCAGCCGGAACGGTCCGCGGGTGGCCGGGGTCACGCCGGCTCCCCGGCGGTCGTGACGAGGGTCGCCTCCCGCAGGGGTACGTCGAGGTCGGCGACCACGCGGTGGTGCCACATCAGGTGGAACAGCACGCCGCGGGCCAGGTCGGGGTACGGCATGCGGGCCAGCAGGCCGCCGATCGTGGTGCCGCCGCGGGCCAGTCGCAGCAGCCGGGGGGCGAGTTCGGCACCGAGGTGGACCGGGCGTCTCGCTCCGGAGAGGAACTCGACGTTCGCCCAGCGCTGGCGGTCCGGCTCGCCCACCCGGCGGTGGTCCCAGCCCAGTTCGGCGCAGGCGCGCCGGACCCGCTCGGCCCGGTGCCCGGGCGCCGGCTCGTCGGTCTCCAGGACCAGGCTCCGGCCGTCGGCGCGGCGCGCCAGGACGAACGGGGCGTGCCGCCACGGGCCGTCGTCGTCGACCGCGCCGAACCGCAGCGGCCGGGTGGCGAACGCGGTGATCCCCGGGTCGAAGTCGAGGAGCGTCAGCCAGGCGCGCTCCAGTCCGGTCCGGTACTCGACCAGGTCACCCGTCGTGGCGGACCAGTAGGCGTCCGGCCCGGACTCCCGGGCCGGCCCCGCCGTCAACGTCGCGTCTCCCCCGTGCGCAGGCACAGCCGCTTCCCCCGATTCTCGGACCCGTGCAGTCCGGACCACTATCAAGTAGCAGTCCCCCGCTGACAATTGCACTATCACGTTGGTCCGGTCACCCTCATTTACGGGCCTTGGTCACCGGTTTCCGCTACGTTTTCCACTCGTCCGGACCGGCGGGCTCGACCACCGCCGGGGGCGCGATCATCCGTGATCGTCCCGGACCGACGGGGATCGGCGCGCTCGGGGGCTTCGGCGCCGCAATTCGGGGGATCCTGCTCGCGGTTGTGCACTTCCTCCCGAACGGATACGAGGACCCCTGTGTGCGCACAACAGACAGGGAAACGAAAGTGACCAAGAACCAGCTCCGCATGGCCGCCGTCACGGTCGTCACCGCTCTCGCACTGGGCAGTGGTGCGGGCATGGCGAGCGCCACCGAGCAGCACAACGTCCGGCTCGCGCAGGCCACCGTCGAGGCGCACGCCCTCGCCCAGGCCTTCGAGGGCACGCCCGCCCCGACGATCGTCGAGGACGGGCTGGAGGACCGCCTGGCGGACCTGCCGGAGGACGCCTCGCTCGACCAGGTCGTCCAGGCGATGTACCCGGACGACGAGGACGCCCAGGCGTCGGCCCTCGCCTACCTCACCGCGGCGGCGGACGACGCGTCCTCGGACGACGCGACCGGCACCGGCGCGCCGGAGGGCGCCGTCACCCCGCAGTTCTGGGGCTGGGGCGACGCCTGGCACCTGGCCAAGTGCGTGGGTGCCGTCGGCGGTTTCATCGCGGGCAACGCGCTCGCGGTCTCGAAGATCCGCAAGTTCGGCGGCGTGGTGAAGCTCGCCAAGCTGCTCATCAAGGGCAAGAACTTCGAGCAGCGCATGAAGGCCCTGCTGGCGGCCTTCGGCGACATCAGCGGCCTCGGCGCGGTGGCGAGCTCCTGCGGCTGACCGCCGCGGCCGGGGTGACCGGCGGCACCCCGTGGGGCTCGGTCCGCCCACCGTGAACAGGAGGAGCCCGTGCGCACCCGCGCACGGGCTCCTCTACGTTCCCCCTACGAGCGCTCGGCCGTCGGCGTCACCGGCGCCGGCACCTCGCGCAGCGGCACCATCGCGCGCAGCCGGAAGCCCTTGCCGCGCTCCCCCGGGCCGCTCTCCAGGCGGCCGCCGACGAGGGCGAGGCGCTCGTCCAGGCCCGAGAGGCCGTTGCCCGGCTGGGACTTGCCCGGGCCGCGCCCGTCGTCGGTGATCTGCAGGACGGCGAAGCGCTCGCCGCTGCCCTCCCACGCCGTGTCGGCGGTGACGGTGCAGACAGTGGCGCCCTCGCCGTGACGGACGATGTTGGTGACGGCCTCGCGCAGCGCCCAGGCCAGCGCGCCCGCCTCCTCGGTGGCGAGGCCCGGCCAGCTGTCGACGAGCTCCGGCGACGCGTCCAGCCGCACCTGCGCCGCGGCCAGCGCCGTGCGGGCGGCGGCGAGTTCGACCGGCAGGGTGGGCCGGCGGAAGCCGGTCACCGCCTCCCGGACGTCGATCAGCGACTGCCGCGCCACCTGCTCGATGTCCGCGACCTGCGCCCGCGCCGCCTCGTCCTTCCCGGCGTCCATGAACCGCCCGGCGAGCTCGCTCTTCAGCGTGATCAGCGACAGCGAGTGCCCGAGCAGGTCGTGCAGGTCGCGGGCGAGCCGCAGCCGCTCCTCGGAGGCGGCCAGGTGCGCGACGGCGGCCCGGGCCTCGCGCAGCTCCTTCATGGTGGCGACGAGCCGCTGCAGGCCGGTCATCGCGATGCCGGAGAGGAAGGCGCTGAGGGCGAAGGTCGTGGTGGCGTCCGAACCGGCGTCGACGGCCAGGCCGGTGGCGCCGGTGAGCACCGCCATGCCGAGGAGCGCGCGCGGCGCGAGCCGCACCGGCGTGATGATCGCGAGGCAGACCGAGGCGTAGATGAAGAGCGTCAGGAAGGTGCCGCCGAGGACGAAGGTGGCCACGACCGCGAGCACGACCATCATCGCGACGATCACCCGGCAGGCCCGCGGCTTCATCCCCGCCGTCGAGCGGAAGATCACCAGCAGGACGTAGGCGGCCACGAAGCCGACCAGGCACACCCAGCCGAAGACCCGGGCGGCCTCGCTGTGGCCGCCGCGCAGCAGCTCGCCCGCCGGGTAGGCCAGGTAGAGCATCCACAGCAGCATCCAGGCGACCTTGACCAGCATCTGCCGCCTGGTCTCCACCGGGGATCCGGGGACGTTCATGAACGACGCGCGCGCCACACCCACCTCCGGCTGCTCGTCGGTGCGGTGGGTGCGGCGGGTGTCGTCCATGTGGATCATCATGCCTGTCGGGTGTCGCGCCGGTACAAGGCGGTGGCGGCGGCGACGAACACCGCGAGGAAGGCGGCCAGCCCCGCGACGGCGACGGTGTCCAGCGAGTGCCCGGGCTGGGTGAAGGCGGCCAGCTTGTTGTACAGGAACACCGGGTTGAAGCGGGCGAACTTCTCCAGCGAACCGCTCACCGGGAACCAGGTGCCGCCGAGCAGCGCCATCGCCATGTAGGTGATCATCACGATCGGCTGCACCGAGTCCGGCGCCGCCGCGTACCCGAGCGCCACGCCGAGCGCGGCGAACACGAAGCTGCCCAGCCACAGCGCGGCCGCGAGGCCGATCCACTGCGCGGCGCCCAGCGACACGCCCTGGCTCGCGCCGACCGCGAACACCACCAGGATCGCCGGCAGCGTGGTCACCGCGCTCGCCGCGATCTTGCCGACGGTGTACGCCCGGCCCGGCAGCGCCGTCAGCCGCAGCTGGCGCGTCCAGCCGCTCTTGCGCTCCAGCGAGATCCGCTGCGCGTTGCCGGTGAGCACCGCGCCGACCGCGCCGAAGGTGGCCATCGAGACCATGAAGTACGTCTTCACCGGGAGGCCGCCCGCCTGGTTGGCGGAGCTGTAGGCGTGGATGAAGAAGAAGTACATCAGCGCCGGGTAGGCGACGGTGAAGAACAGGTAGCGCCGGTTGCGGAAGGTCCGCAGGATCTCCAACTGGATCAGGGTGGTCATCGCACGGTCTCCTTCGGGGCGGCGTTCCGGTCGTCGCGGTCGTCCTGCTCGCCGGTGATGGTGAGGAAGGCCTGCTCCAGGCCCAGCCCGGTGACCTCCAGTCCGCGCGGGTACAGGCCCGCCCGGTAGAGCCCGGCGACGCTCGCGTCCGCGTCCGCCGTCCGGATCCGGACCGTCCGCACGCCGGGCACGCGGGCGGTGACGTCCAGGGACTGCACGCCCGGCAGGGTGCGCAGCACGCCGCCGTCGAACGGGCCGGCGTCCGGAGCGAGGTCGGCGTCGTGGAGCTCGAAGGCCACCCGGCGGGCGCCCGCACGCGCCTTGATCTCCGCGGAGGTGCCGTCGGCGATCAGCCGGCCCCGGTGCAGGACCAGGACGCGGTCGGCGATCGAGTCCGCCTCCTCCAGGTAGTGGGTGGCGAACAGCACCGTCCGCCCGGCGTCGGCCTGGGCGCGCATGCTCGCCCAGAACGCCTGCCGGACGGTGACGTCCATGCCGGTGGTGGGCTCGTCCAGCACGATCAGGTCGCTGTCGCCGGCGATCGCGAGGGCGAAGCGGACCCGCTGCTCCTGGCCGCCGGACAGCTTGTCGACCCGGCGCTCGGCCAGCTCGGTGACCCCCGCGTCGGTCAGTACCTGGGCGACCTCGCGGCCGCGCGGGTGGACGTCGCAGGCGAGCTTGACCAGTTCGCGGACCTTGACGTCGGCCATCAGCCCGCCGCTCTGCAGCATCGCGCCGACCCGCCCGGCCGCGATCGCCTCGCGCGGGCCGGTGCCGAACAGCGAGACGGTGCCCTGGTCGGGCTCCCGCAGGCCGAGCAGCAGGTCGAGGCTGGTCGACTTGCCCGCGCCGTTGGGCCCGAGCAGGGCGACGGTCTCGCCCGGCCGCAGCACGAGGTCCAGCCCGTCGACAGCCCGTACCCGCCCGTAGCTCTTGCCGACGCCGCGGAAGGCGGCCACATCCGTGCCCATCGCCCTGCTCCTGTCCCCTGGTGGTGTCGCGTCCGGTGCCGTTCGCACCACCTCAGAGTCCCGCGCGGGCCGGGTACGGCGGCAGTGTCCGCCGTCGTGCGTTCCGTATGACGGATGTCATGCTGGCGGCCGGTACCCCCGTCAGGGGTACCGGCCGCCGAAACCGCTGGTCAGGGGCTTTGGCGCGCCCCTGCCGGGGTCACATCCCCAGCGAGCGCTTCACGAAGTCGACCTGGAGCAGCAGCAGGTTCTCCGCGACCTCCTCCTGCGGCGTCATGTGGGTGACGCCCGACAGCGGCAGCACGGTGTGCGGGCGGCCGGCGGCGAGCAGGGCGGAGGACAGGCGCAGGGTGTGGGCGGCCACCACGTTGTCGTCCGCGAGCCCGTGGATGATCATCAGCGGGCGCTCCAGACCGGCCGCGTACCCGGTGAGCGAGTTCGCCGCGTACACCTCGGGCCGCTCGGCCGGGTGGCCCAGGTAGCGCTCGGTGTAGTGGGTGTCGTACAGCTCCCAGTCGGCCACCGGCGCGCCGGCGACGGCCGCGTGGAAGACGTCCGGGCGGCGCAGCACGGCGAGCGCGGACAGGTAGCCGCCGTAGGACCAGCCGCGGATGGCGACCTTGCCGAGGTCGAGCGGGAACTCCCCGGCCAGCGCCTGGAGCGCGTCCACCTGGTCGTCCAGGGTGCTCCCGGCGAAGTCGAAGGCGATCGACTTCTCCCAGTCCGGACCGCGCCCGGGGGTGCCGCGCCCGTCGGCGACGATCACGGCGAAGCCCTGGTCGGCGAACCACTGCGAGGTGAGGTGCGGGTTGTGCGCCTGGACGACGCGCTGGCCGTGCGGGCCGCCGTACGGGTCCATGAGGACGGGCAGCAGGCCGTCGCGCTCGCGGTCGTAGCCGGTGGGCAGGAAGACGGCGGCGGGGATGCGGCGCTCGCCGGCGAAGCGGAAGACCGGGCGGGCGGTGATGACCGGGGTCTCGGCGTACGAGGCGATGGTGGCGACGTCGTCGACGACCACGCCCTCGGGCAGGTCCCGGGAGACCTGGACGAGGCTGCCGGGCAGGTCGGGCTCGGCGGTGGCCCGGACGGTGATGCCGGCCGCGTGCACGGCGGTGGTGACGGAGGTGAACGGGCGGCCGTTGGCGGCCTCCCAGGCGAGCCGCTTGCCGTCGTGGCCGATCCGGCCGACGGCGACCCAGCCGGGCTCGGGGTCGGTCTCGGCGGCGCCGCCGGAGGCGGTGAAGAACACCTCGTCGGCGGTGACCGCGACGACGGAGCGCAGGTGCAGGTCGTCCCCGGTGACGGCCTGGTCGCCGATCACCAGCGCCCGGCCCCCGCCCTCGTCGGAGATCCGCACGAGCTTGCCGTCCGGCGTCCAGGCCGGAACGCCCTGGAACAGCTCCAGCCAGGTGTCGTCGTGCTCCTCGAACAGCACCTCGGTGGCGCCGGTGGCGACGTCGAGGCCGAGGATCCGCTGGCTGCGCTGGTCGCGGGCCTGGACGAGCAGCAGCGGCACGCCGCCCCCGGACCAGTGCACCCGGGCGAGGTAGGGGAAGGCCGCGCGGTCCCAGTCGACCTCGGTGCGGCCGCCGTCCAGGTCGAACACCCAGAGCCCGACCTCGGCGTCGGCGGTGCCGGCGGCGGGGTAGGCGACCTCGGCGGGCTCGCGCTCCGGGTTGGCCGGGTCGGCGATCCACCAGCGGCGCACCGGGGTGTCGTCGGCGCGCTCGACCAGCAGCCGGTCGCCCTGCGGGGACCACCAGTGGCCGCGGTCGCGGCTCATCTCCTCCTGGGCGATGAACTCGGCCTGCCCCCACGTGACGTTCGGCCCGTCGGGCTCGGCGAGGGCGCGGTCGCCGCTGCCGTCGGTGCGGGTGAGCCGCAGTTCGCCGGCGGTGTTGGCGTACGCGACGTACCTGCCGTCCGGGGACGGGCGCGGGTCCAGCAGCGGGCCCTCGGCGGGGAGTTCGGCGGTGGCGCCGGTCACGAGGTCGGCGGTGAACAGGCGGCCGGACAGGGCGAAGGCGGCCAGCCGGCCGGCCGCGTCGAGGGCGTAGCCGACGATGCCGGCCGAGCCCTCGCGGCTGCGCTCGCGGCGGGCCTTCTCGGCCGGGGAGAGGTCCTCCTCGCCGCCGCCGAGCAGGACGGCCGGGTCGGCGGCGATCCGCTCCTCGGCGGTGGCGGTGGCGAGGGTCCAGAGCAGGTTCGCCCGGTCGCTGCCCGAGCGGGAGCGGAGGAAGACGACCCGGGAGCCGTCTGGTGCGACGGAGAACGACCGGGGCGCGCCGACGGTGTAGCGCAGGGTCCGCGCGTACTGCCGGGGGAAGGTGTCCGCAGGGGTGTGGGAGGTCATGGCCAGACCCTACGACCTCTCGCGCGCGCTGCCGGGAGCGTTTTGATCACTCGTTCGGAGCATCGTCGGGAAGTACGCCCCAAAGTGGTCCGCACCCCCTCCGACCGGCCCATGCGCCCCACGAGTGCTGCCGTACCCCGGCGCGCGCGGACTCACCGAACGTAATGCTCCGCTCACCCATCGGGTAAGACTGATCAGGCGGGTGATCGTCCGGCCCCGTCCCGGACCGCCGGTCGCCCGACCGCAAGTCCCGCACGGTCCGACCGCCGACCTCCCCAGGGGGCGGCGCACCCGAGAAGGGGTGTGAGCCGACATGGCTTTGTCCGTCTCCGCAGCCATGCTGATGCTGGTCATCGTGGTGGTGATGGTCCGCCGCTCCGGCCTGAAGCTCTCGCACGCGATCATCTGCGCGCTGCTCGGCTTCTACCTGGCGTCCAGCTCCATCGCCCCGTCGATCAGCCAGGTCACCAGCAACCTCGCCGGGATGATCAACGGCCTGAAGCTCTGAACCGCGCGCGCTCCCGCGCCCGCCGGGCCGGTCGTTAGGCTTCCTCCCATGACCTCGACTACCGGACGCCGCCTGCTGCTGGTGCACGCCCACCCCGACGACGAGTCGATCGGCAACGGCGCCACCATGGCCCGGTACGCCGCCGAGGGCGCCCGCGTCACCCTGGTGACCTGCACCCTCGGCGAGGGCGGCGAGGTGATCCCGCCCGGGTTGGCGCACCTGACGGCCGATCGGGACGACACCCTCGGCGCGCACCGGATCGGCGAGCTGACCGACGCCATGGCCGCCCTCGGCGTCACCGACTTCCGCTTCCTCGGCGGCCCGGGGCGCTACCGCGACTCCGGGATGATGGGCGTGCCCGAGAACGACGCGCCCGGCTGCTTCTGGCGGGCCGACGTGGACGAGGCGGCCGGCCACCTCGTCGCCGTGATCCGCGAGGTGCGGCCGCAGGTCCTGGTCACGTACGACGAGAACGGCGGCTACGGGCACCCGGACCACATCCAGGCGCACCGGGTCGCGATGCGCGCGTACGACCTCGCGGCCGACCCGGCGTACGGGCCCGGGCTCGGCCCGGCCTGGCGGATCGCCAAGGTGTACTGGAACCGGATGCCCCGCTCGGTGATCGAGGCCGGGCTCGCCGCCACCGCCGCCGGCGCGGCCTTCCCGGGCACGGCCGCCCCGTCGGACGTCCCCGGGGTGGTGGACGACGCGGTGGTCACCACCGCGGTGGACGGCGCCGCGTACGCCGGGCGGAAGGCCGCCGCGATGGCCGCGCACGTCACCCAGATCACCGTGGACGGCGCCTCGTTCGCGCTCTCCAACCACCTCGGCCAGCCGCTGGTGGCCACCGAGTACTACCAGCTGGTGCGCGGGCAGGCGGGGCCCGGACGGCCCGAGGGCGACCTGTTCGCCGGCCTGGACGCCGAGCGCACCACCGCCGAAGAGACCGCTGCGGCGACCGCCGAGGAGGGCGCCCGATGAACAAGTCCGCCGACCGCACGCCGGCCGGGTCCGCCGGCCCCGCCGACCGGAAGCCGCCGCAGGCGCCGAAGCGCTCGTTCGCCGCCACCGTCCTCGGCACCCGGGACGAGCGCCTGGCCGAGGCTCAGCCCCCGCGCGGCGCCCGGTTCGTGGCGTATGTCCTGTTCTTCGCGCTCGGCTTCGCGGTTTCGGTCTGCGGATCCTTTGTGCAGGCCTTGTGGCCGCCCGTGGGGGTCCTGCTCGCGCTCGGCGCGACCGCCGCCACCTTCTACGGCGGACTGCGCGTCACCGGCACCCGGCTGGGCGCCGCCCTGCCCGCGGCCGGCTGGTTCATCGCCCTGGTCGTCGTCATCGTGCCGCGGCCGGAGGGCGACACCGTGCTGTGGCCCAATGCCACCTCGCTCGCCTGGATGTTCGCCGGCTCGATCCTGGGCGTGATCTGCGCCACCCTGCCCACCCGCGCGAGCTGGTTCCCCGGGGTCCCCAACCCGCCCCGCTGAGCCCGGGAGTGCGGCGCGTACGGTACCGCGCACGACGCGCAGTCAGGACCACACGGCCGTACTCTCATACCGGAGGAACCGGACGTATCAGGATCTGTCCGAACCCGTTCACCGCTCAGTTCTTCCCAGTATGGTGGTGCCGCAGAACGCCGTACCCGACCGCCGCCCGCCCCAGGCCCGGCGACCACGAACCGCGGTCGCGCCGCACGGCCCGCCCGCGAACCCGGAGCAGAGCAGCATTGAGCAGCCGCGAATCTGACAACGCCCACCCGACGCCCCGGCGCACGGGCCCGGACGCCTACCCGTCGGGCACCCCGCCCTACGGCACACCGGGCCTGCCCGGCGGCGACCGGGCCGGCAACGGTGCCGCCCAGGGCGCGGCGTCGGGCGGCGAGGACGAGGTCCCGAAGACCGAGACCACCCTGACCACCCGGGTCCGGATCAACATCCCCGGCTCGCGCCCGATCCCGCCGGTCGTCGTCCGCAGCGCCGTCAAGAACGAGGAGGGCCCCGGCGACGAGGCCCCGGCGTCCGCCCCCGAGGCGGGCGGCGCGCGCCACCGCTCCGCGCCCTCCTCCCCCGTCCTCGGCGTGATGGAGGGCGGCGGCCGCACGGCGACGCCGCCGAACCTGCCGCCGGAGTGGCAGATCCCGCCGATCCCGCCGGCGACCTCCGAGTCCGAGTCGACCGGCGCGTGGTTCCGGCCGCGGCAGAAGAAGGCCGCGTCGGCGCCCGGCGAGGCCGCGCCCGCCCCGGTCCCGGCCGGTGCGCCGGGCGCCGGAGCCGAGCCCCAGGCCCAGCCGCAGGCCAAGGCCCAGGCCCGGCCCAAGCCCCAACCGAACGGCGCGCGCCCCGACGGCGCCCCGCAGAACGGCGCCCAGCGCTCCGGCCAGGGCTCCGCCCGGCAGGGCGGCCGTCCGGTCCCCGCCCAGGCGCAGGCCAACGGCGCCGCGCCCGCCCCGGCTCCCGCGCCGTTCGGCGGCCCGGAGGGCCGGGCCGACGAGCCCGGCGTGTACGAGGCCGCGGCGGCCCCGTTCGCCGCCGACCCGTTCGCCCCCGTTCCTCCCGCCGCGGCGACCCCCGCCGGTCCGCGCGGCCCGCAGAACGGCCGTCCGCAGAAGCGCGGTCCGCAGGGTGCCGGCGCCCCGGACGGCCGCCCGCAGAACCGCGGCCCGCAGGGCGCCCGGCCCTTCCCGGCCGGCGGCGCGGCCGACCCCGAGGACACCTCCGTCGACGGCTTCGCGCCGATCCGCGAGGACGTTCCGGCGCCGGCCGCCATACCCGGCCTGCCCCAGGACGGCGCCCAGCGCGCCGGCCGGGGTGCCGGCGAGGGCCGCCAGCAGCCGGGCCTGTTCGCCTCCGCGCCCACCGGCGCCGACCCGTTCGCCGCGCAGCGCCCCGGTGCGCCCGCCGGCCAGGACGCGTTCGCCGCCCCCGGCGGCCTGTTCCCCGGAGCCCCCGCCGCGCCGGGCGCGCCGGGTGGCAAGGCCTCCCCCGCCGACCCGTTCGGCACCGGCCCGTTCGGCACCGATCCGTTCGGCGCCGCCCCGGCCGGCGCGCGGCAGCCCGGCCGCGACCCGGAGGCCACCGCGGTCACCCCGCTGCCGGCCCCCCCGCCCGGCCCCCGCCCGGAGGCCGGCGGCCCGGCCCCCGCCGCCGCGGAGCCCGCCAAGGCCGCGCCCGCCAAGGCGCAGGGCAAGGCCAAGAAGAAGGGCGGCGCCGGCAAGAAGATCGTCAAGCTCGGCGTCTACGGCATCGGCGGCGTCCTGTTCCTCGGCGCCGCCGCGTACGGCACCGGCCTGATGCTGAACCAGTCGGACATCCCCAAGGGCACCGTGGTGCTCGGCACCGACATCGGCGGCAACAACCGCGACCAGGCCATCCACCAGCTCGACGAGACGGTGGGCAAGGCCGGCCAGCAGCCGCTCAAGCTGAAGATCGGCGACCAGAGCGTCGACCTGGACCCGACCGTCGCCGGACTCGGCTTCGACACCACGGCCACCGTCGACGGCCTCACCCAGCACAGCTACAGCCCGGTCGACGTCATCAAGTCGCTTCAGGGCGGCACGAAGAACGTCGCGCCGGAGGTCAAGGTCGACCGGGCCAAGCTCAAGGCCGCGCTCGACGGCCTGGCCGCCGGGGCGGGCCAGGGCCTGCAGGAGGGCTACGTCAAGTTCGGCGACACCGGCGACCCGGTCGTCGTGCCCGGCAAGGCCGGTCAGGCGCTGGACTCCGCGAGCGCCGTCGCCGTGGTCGAGCAGGCCTACCGCGACCGCGCCGCCGGCAAGCCCGACCAGCCGATCGCGCTGAACGTCACGGCCGCCCAGCCGAAGGTCTCCGCCCAGGCCCTGCAGGCCGCCGCGGACGGCCTCGGCAAGTCCGCGGTCAGCGGCCCGATCCACATCACGGCCGGCGCCAAGACGTTTAACTTCGGCAAGCTGACCGCCGCCAAGGCGCTGACCCTCGTGCCGGACGCCTCGGGCAAGCTGACGCCCAAGTGGGACCTGGACGCGCTCAACGCCCAGCTCGGCAACGTCTTCGACAAGGTCAAGATCAAGAAGAACGGCCAGTCCGCGGCGATCACCGCGCAGGACGTCGCCGACGCGCTCACCCCGCTGCTCGACAAGAGCGGCGACAAGGACCGCACCTTCAAGTTCACCGTCGCCTGAGCGACCGCGCCCGACCGCCGAGGGGCGGGTCCGCCGCCTTCCCCGTGAAGGAGCGGGCCCGCCCCTCGGCCCGCCCCCTCGGCCGCTCCCCGGCCCTCCCCCTCGACAACTCCCGTCCCGCTCGCCAAGATGTGACGCCACACCATCCGCCACACCTGCCTCGGGAGCACGCCAATGGGCCGCCTCCACCACCGGACGGCCCTGCTCGCCGGCCTCACCGCGCTCGCGCTCTCGCTGACGCTCTGTTCGTGTGCGTCCCAGCCGGACGGCTCACCCGGCGACGCGATGGCGTCCGTCCCGAAGTCGCCCAAGTCCACCGCGACGGACATCAATCCGCGCGACCGCGCCCAGCTGCGCCAGGGCGGCACCCTGAACCTCGCGATCACCCAGTTCTCCCACCAGTGGTCGCCGATCCACGCCGACGGCACCGAGTCCTCGACCGGCAGCGTCACCAAGGCGCTGCTGCCCACCTTCTTCCGCTCCGACGCGGCCGGCACCCAGACCCCTAACCCGGCCTACCTCCAGGACGCCCACGCCGAGCTCAGGGACGGCCACCAGGTGGTCGTCTGGACGCTCAACCCGAAGGCCCACTGGTCCGACGGCACCCCGATCACCTGGCGCGACATCGAGGCCGACTGGCGCGCGATGAACGGCAAGGACCCGGCGTACAAGTCCTCCAGCAGCACCGGCTTCGAGCTGGTCTCCTCGGTGGTGCCCGGCAAGGACGACTTCCAGGCCGTGATGACCTTCGACCAGCCCTTCTCCGAGTGGCAGTCGATGTTCAACGGCGCCGCCAACGCCCCGCTGCTGCCGGCGAGCAGGGTGAGCGGCCCCGACCTGTTCAACACCGCCTACCTGGACGCCATCCCGGTCACCGCGGGCCCGTTCAAGGTCGAGAAGCTGGACCCGGCGGCCCAGACCGTCACCCTGGTCGCCGACCCGGCCTGGTGGGGCGACAAGCCGCTGCTGGACCGCATCGTCTTCCACGCCATGACGCCCGCGACGATGGCCGCCGCCTTCGGCCGCGGCGACATCGACCTCTTCAACAACGGCCCGGACGTGGCCGGGTACGAGGCCATCAAGCGCACCAAGGGCGCCGTCGTCCGGCGGGCCGGCGGGCCGGACTTCCGCCAGCTCACCCTCAACGGCCGCAGCCCGCTGCTCACCGACGCGACCGTGCGCCAGGCCGTGTTCCAGGCGATCGACCGGGACGCGATCGCCCGCGAGGACCTCAAGGGCCTGGACTGGCCGCCGGCCACGCTCAACAACCACCTGCTGGTCGCCAACCAGAACGCCTACCGCGACAACTCGCTCGGCCTCAGCCGCTACGACCCCGCCGAGGCCCGCCGCAAGCTCGACGCGGCCGGCTGGAAGCTCGACGGCGACGTCCGCCACAAGGACGGCCGCGAGCTGAACCTGCGGTTGGTCGTCCCGGCCGGCGTCGCCACCGCCCAGAGCGAGGCCGCGAGCCTCACCGGGATGCTCAAGGGCGTCGGCGTGAAGGTCACCACCGTCCAGGCCGGCCCGAACGAGTTCTTCGACAAGTACGTCAACCGCCAGGACTTCGACCTCGCCGTGTACGCGCTGCTCGGCACGCCCTTCCCCGCCAGTGGCAGCCGCGCCAGCTTCGTCCAGAACAGCGGCAACAACCACGCCGGCACCGGCAGCGCCGCCGTCGACGCCGCCCTCGACCGGGCCGCCGCCGCGCCGGACACCGCCACCGCCTCCGAGGCCATCAACCAGGCCGACGCCGAGCTGTGGAAGGTGGCCGGGATGCTCCCGCTCTACCAGCGGCCGCAGCTGTACGGCGCCCGCGCCAACCTCGCCAACATCGGCGCGCAGGGCCTGTCCGACATCGTCTGGGAGAACGTCGGCTTCGAGAAGTGACCGCCCCCGGGGGCTGACGGCCCCCCGGAACCACGCGGCCGGGCCGCGGAGTCGACGGACTCCGCGACCCGGCCGGGGAACGGGCTCAGGCGCTCCCGATCACGTCCCGCACCTCGGCGAAGTGGCAGGCCGACTCGTGCGCGGCCGGGCCCTCCAGCAGCGCGGGCACCGCGAGCAGCGGCACCTCCTCGGAGCACCGCTGCTGCGCCTTCCAGCAGCGGGTGCGGAAGCGGCAGCCGGACGGCGGGTTCGCCGGCGACGGCAGGTCGCCGCTGAGCAGGATGCGCTCGCGCTGCTCGCGGCCGGTCGGGTCGGGCACCGGCACGGCCGACAGCAGGGCCTGGGTGTACGGGTGGGTCGGATGGGCGTAGATCTCGTCCTCCGAGCCGATCTCGACCATCTTGCCGAGGTACATCACGCCGACGCGGTCGGAGATGTGCCGGACGATCGAGAGGTCGTGCGCGATGAACATGTACGACAGGCCGAATTCGGTCTGCAGCTGCTCCAGCAGGTTGATCACCTGCGCCTGGACGGACACGTCGAGCGCCGACACCGGCTCGTCGCAGATGATGATCTCCGGCTTGAGCGCCAACCCCCGGGCGATGCCGATGCGTTGACGCTGACCGCCGGAGAACTGGTGCGGATACCGGTTGATGTACTCCGGGTTGAGCCCGACGACGTCCAGCAGATCCTGGACGGCCTTGCGGCGGTCGCCCTTCGGAGCCACCTCCGGGTGGATCTCGAACGGCTCGCCGATGATGTCGCCGACCGTCATGCGCGGGTTCAGCGAGGTGTACGGGTCCTGGAACACCATCTGGATGTTCCGCCGCACGGCCTTCAGCGCCGACCCCGACAGCCGGGTGATGTCCTGGCCCTTGTAGCGCACCTGGCCCGCGGTCGCCCGCTCCAGGCTCATCAGCACCTTGGCCAGCGTGGACTTCCCGCAGCCGGACTCGCCGACGATGCCCAGCGTCTCCCCGGTGACCAGGTCGAAGGAGATGCCGTCCACCGCCTTCACCGCGCCGACCTGCCGCTTGAAGAGGATCCCCTGCGTCAGCGGGTAGTGCTTGACCAGGTCCCGGACCTCCAGGATCGGCTCAGCCACGGAGGGTCTCCTTCCAGAAGTGGCAGGCGCTGTGCCGGCCCGGCAGGTCCCTGCCCTCCGCGTCCAGCACCGGGACGAGCGGCGGAAGTTCGGACCGGCAGCGGTCCTGCACCCGGTCGCAGCGCGGATTGAACGCGCAGCCGGCCGGAATGTGCAGGAGGTTCGGCGGCAGGCCCTGGATGGCGTACAGGTTCTGCCCCTTCTGGTCCAGCCGGGGAATCGAGTTGAGCAGCCCCCGGGTGTACGGGTGGGCCGGGCGCGCGTACAGCTCGTGCACGGGCGCCGTCTCGACGATCCGCCCCGCGTACATCACCGCGATCTTGTCCGCGACGTCGGCCACCACGCCGAGGTCGTGGGTGATCAGGATCAGCCCCATGTGGAACTCGGACTGCAGCTCGGCCAGCAGGTCCATCACCTGGGCCTGGACGGTCACGTCCAGGGCAGTGGTGGGCTCGTCCGCGATGATCAGGTCGGGCTCCATCGAGAGCGCCATCGCGATCATGATGCGCTGGCGCATGCCGCCGGAGAACTGGTGCGGGAAGTCGTCCACCCGCTGCGCCGCCGCCGGGATGCGCACCCGCTCCATCAGCTCGACCGAGCGGTCCTTCGCCTCCTTGCGCGAGGCGCCCTGGTGCACCCGGAACATCTCGCCGAGCTGGTAGCCCACGCTGAGGACCGGGTTGAGCGAGGACAGCGCGTCCTGGAAGATCATCGCGATCTTCCGGCCGCGCACCGCGCGCCGGGCCTTGGGGCTCATCGTCAGCAGGTCCTGGCCCCGGAACAGCACCTTGCCGGCCGTGATCCGCCCCGGCGGCATGTCCAGGATGCCCATGATCGCCTGCGCCGTCACCGACTTGCCCGAACCGGACTCGCCGAGCACCGCCAGCGTCTCCCCGGCCGACACCGAGTAGCTGACGCCGTTGACGGCCTTGGCGATGCCGTCCCGGGTGACGAACTCGACGTGCAGGTCGTCGACTTCGAGCAGCGGCGTGCCGGGCACCAGGTTCTCCCGGCGCGGGCCGGTCACCTCGATCGCGCTCAGGCGCGCCCCGCCGTCCCTCGTGCCGGACGGCTTCGTCGTGTCAGTCATGGTCCGCGGCCCTCCTCAGCGCAGCTTGGGGTCGAGGGCGTCGCGCACCGCGTCGCCGAGCATGATGAACGCCAGCACGGTGATGCTCAGCACGGCGGCCGGGAAGAGCAGTACGTGCGGGGCGTTCAGGAAGCGGGACTGGGCGTCGCTGATCATCAGGCCCCAGGAGATCGCCGGGGACTGGATGCCGATGCCCAGGTAGGACAGCGCGGCCTCGGCGCCGATGAACACGCCGAGGTTGATGGTCGAGACGACGATCACCGGCGCCACCGCGTTCGGCAGGATGTGCCGGGTGACGATCCGCCCGGTGCCGGCCCCGAGCGCGCGCGCGGCGACCACGTAGTCGTTGTGCTTGTTGGAGATCACCGCCGAGCGCATCAGCCGGTAGATCTGCGGCCAGCCGAGCACCGCCATCACCGCCGAGACCGTCCAGGCGTTGCCCTTCTGCCAGGTCGACATGATGAGCATGCCGCCGAGCAGCAGCGGGATCGCGAAGAAGATCTCGGTGATGCGCGACAGGAGGCTGTCCCAGAACCCGGCCATCCAGCCGGCCAGCAGCCCGAGCGTGCCGCCGACCAGGACCACCAGCGACGTGGTCAGGATGCCGACGATGATCGAGTTGCGGGCGCCCCAGATCGTCCGGGTGTAGACGTCGCAGCCCTGGACGTCGAAGCCGAACCAGTGGTCCGCGGAGGGGCGTTGCAGCGAGGACGAGAGTTCGCAGAAGCCGGCCGAGTTCGGGTCCTTGTCGGTGAACAGCTGCGGGGCGACGGCCATCACCACCATGAGCAGCACCAGCAGCCCGCCGATGATGAAGAGCGGGTTGCGCCGCAGGTCGTACCAGGCGTCCGTCCAGAGGCTGCCCACCCGCTCCTTGTCGCCCTTGGCGGCCGCCGCCGCGGTCACCGGGGCCGTCGTGTCCAGCGCGTTCGTCGGCTCACTCATAGCGGATCCTCGGGTCAAGAACGGCGTAGAGCAGGTCGACCACCAGGTTGGTGAGGAGGTACACCATGACGAGGGCGCTCACGACGCCCACCACGATGGTGCGTTCGCGCAGGTACACCGACTGGAACAGCTGGTGCCCGATCCCGGGGATGTTGAAGATGCCCTCGGTGATCACCGCGCCGCCCATCAGCGACCCCAGGTCCATGCCGAGGTAGGTGACGATCGGGATCAGCGCGTTGCGCAGCCCGTGCCGCACCACGACGCGCAGCGGGCTCAGGCCCTTGGCCACCGCCGTGCGCACGTAGTCGGCCCGCATCACCTCGGTCAGGCTGGTCCGGGTGAGCCGGGCGATGTAGGCGAGCGAGGTGGACGCGAGCACGAAGGCCGGCAGGAGGTACGCGCGGAAGCCGTCGTCCTCGTTGAACGAGACCGGGAAGAAGTCGATGCCGTAGTCGTTGTGGAGCTTCACCCCGAGGAGCAACTGGAGCACGAAGCCGATCACGAAGGTCGGGATCGAGATGACCATCAGGGTCGAGATCAGCACCAGGTTGTCGATGAACCGGCCGCGCCGCAGGGCGGCGACCACACCGGCGGTAACGCCCACCGCCATCTCGATGACCAGCGCGGTCCCGGCCAGGTTGATGGTGTACGGGAAGGCCCGCGTCATCACGTCGACGACGGCGTGGCCGCGGTAGTCCTCGCCGAAGTCGCCCTGGAACAGGCCGACCAGGTAGTGCCAGTACTGGAGGAAGAACGGATCGTCCAGGTGGTACCGGTCGTGCAGCATCGCGACGACCGTCGGGTCCGCGCGTTTCTCACCGGCCAGCGCTTGGATGGGGTCACCGGGCAGCAGGAAGACCAGTGCGTAGATCAGGAACGTCGCGCCGAGGATCACAGGTACGGCCTGGATGACCCGACGGACCACATAGCGGCCCATGTGGCGGCCTCCTCGTGGTTGGGGCGCGTCACCGGCGGGCGGCACGGGGGTTTCCCGCGCCGCCCTGCGGGACGCACCGGTCAGCGGGAGTCGGGTCAGGCGAGTTCGACGGAGGTCAGGTCGATCCGGTTCTGGGCGTCGATGATGACGTTCTTGACGGTCTTGGTGTACGCCCCGGAGCTCATGTAGGTGTACACCGGGATGTACGGCAGCTCCTTGAGCAGGATGTCGTCGGCCTGCTGGTACAGCTTCAGGCCCTCGTCCTCGGTCTTCGCCTGGTCGGCCTTGGCGAGCAGCGCCTCGAAGTCCTCGTTGACGTAGCCGCCGTAGTTGGAGCCGTTGTCGATGGCGATCTTCGAGAAGATCGGGCGCAGGTAGTCCTCGATCGACGGGTAGTCCATCGACCAGGCCATGCGGAAGGCGCCGGAGTACTGCTTGGCCCCCAGCGCGTCGAGGATCTTGCCGAACTTCTCGAACGGCTTGAAGGTGACGTCGATCCCGAGGTTGTTCTTCAGCTGGTTGCCGACGGCCTCGATCCACTCCTTGTGGCCGCCGTCCGCGTTGTAGCCGATCTCCAGCTTGTTTTCGGGCAGGCCGCCGGACTGGGTGTAGAGCGCCTTCGCCTTCGCCGGGTCGTACTTGCAGGCGTCGCCGCACGCGCCCTGGCGGTAACCCGGGATGATCGGGTTGACGAAGTCGTCGGCCGGCTTGCGGGTGCCGGAGAAGATCGTCTTGGTGATGGCCTCGCGGTCGATCGCCATCGAGATCGCCTTGCGCAGGTCGGGGCTCGCGAACGCCTTGTTGGTCGCGATCGGGAACCCGATGTAGCCGACGCCGGATTCCGGCTGGTAGATGTAGCGGTCACCGAACTCCTGGGCCACCGTCGCCATCGCCGAGATCGGCAGCTTGTTGGTGATCTGGATGTTGTCCGCGCGGAGGTCGTTGTACGCGGTTTCCAGCTTGTCGTAAATCTTGAAGGTGACCGAATCGAGCTTGGCCTTTTTGCCCGGGTAGTTGTCGTAGCGCTTGACCTTGATCTGCTGGTTGTGCTGCCACGGGCCGTCCATCTGGAACGGGCCGTTGCCGATCGGGTTGTCGCCGAAGGCCTTCGGGTCGTTGAAGAACGCCTTCGGGAGCGGGTAGAAGGCGTTGTACCCGAGCATGGTCTTGAACTGCGAGAACGGCGCCTTGAGGGTGACGGTGAAGGTCTTGTCGTCCACGACCTTGAGGCCCTTGAGCGCCGTGGCCGTGGGCTTCTTGTCCTTGCCGGGCGCGAGCTCGTCGGAGCCGAGGACCTTGTCGAAGAACGGCAGGGCCTGCGCGGCGTTGTCCTGGTCGGCGCCCCAGTTCCAGGCGTCGACGAAGGACTGCGCGGTCACCTTCTCGCCGTTGTGGAACGTGTAGCCGTCCTTGAGCTTGATCGTCCAGACGGTGGAGTCCGGGGAGTCGATCGACTCGGCCATGGCGAGCTTGGGCGTGCTGGTCTTGGGGTCGTAGTCGACCAGCCCGGTGAAGAGCGCGTACTCGACCTGGGTGCCCTCGGACTCCGCGGTGTTCTGCGGGACCAGGCCGTTCTGCGGCTCACCCAGCTGGACGCTGATCGACCCGCCGGTCTTGCCGGCCGGGGGCTTCTTGTCGCTGCCCGTGGTGCACGCGGAGATCGCGAGCGCCGTGCAGGCCGCCAGGGCGGTCAGGCGCATCGTCTTGGTGAGCCTCATTCAACTGCTCCTCGTTTTGGGGGCTTGCGAACGAACGGCGGCCCCGCCACTCGGTGTGCCGGGCGTGACGGAGGCCGACATCTCAGGGCCGATCCGCACAGTTGGCGAGGTGACCACTGATACGCGCAAAGCAACTATCGATCAACCGACCGGCTTTCGGAATCCGCGTCACATCTCTTTTCAATTACGCGCCGGACCCGGCCCGGACAATGCTCGCCAAATTCCCGCATATCGCATACGGGATCACCCGTTCCGATCTCCGGAAGGCGGACGATGATCTCCGGTATTCGCGCGTTTACGAGGAGTAATCGATCTTTTTCCGGCGTTTGCGCAGCACAGCGCAGGGCGCGCCCTCGAATCGAGGACGCGCCCTTGGTGTGCGCCGCCTTGCCGCGACGTCGACCGAATTGTTACCCGGCCGCGGCGGCCCCCCTCCCGTTGTCCCGCTCGGCCGCGCTCTACCCGATCTCGCGCTCCGCCGCGCTCTACCTGATCTCGCGCTCCGCCGCGCTCTACCCGATCTCGCGCTCCGCCGCGAAGTGACACGCCGACTCGTGCCGGGCCGCCCCGTCCAGCCACGACGGCGCCGCGAGCAGCGGGACCTCCACCGCGCACCGCTCCTGCGCCTTCCAGCAGCGCGTGCGGAAGCGGCAGCCCGACGGCGGGTTCGCCGGCGAGGGGACGTCCCCGGTCAGCACGATCCGGTCCCGCGACTCCCGCGCGGTCGGGTCGGGCACCGGCACGGCCGACAGCAGCGCCTGGGTGTACGGGTGGGTGGCGTGGTCGTAGATCTCCGCGTCGGAGCCGATCTCGACCATCTTGCCGAGGTACATCACGCCGACGCGGTCGGAGATGTGCCGGACGATCGAGAGGTCGTGCGCGATGAACATGTACGAGAGGTTGAACTCGCCCTGGAGCTTCTCCAGCAGGTTGATCACCTGCGCCTGGACGGACACGTCCAGGGCGGAGACCGGCTCGTCACAGATGATGATCTCCGGCTTGAGCGCCAACCCCCGGGCGATGCCGATGCGTTGACGCTGACCGCCGGAGAACTGGTGCGGATACCGGTTGATGTACTCCGGGTTGAGCCCGACGACGTCCAGCAGATCCTGAACGGCCTTGCGGCGGTCGCCCTTCGGCGCCACCTCCGGGTGGATCTCGAACGGCTCTCCGATGATGTCCCCGACCGTCATGCGCGGGTTCAGCGACGTGTACGGGTCCTGGAACACCATCTGGATGTTCCGCCGCACGGCCTTCAGCGCCGACCCCGACAGCCGGGAGATCTCCTCGCCCTTGTACCGGACGGATCCCCCGGTGGCCGGCTCCAGGCTCATCAGCACCTTCGCCAGCGTGGACTTCCCGCAGCCCGACTCGCCCACGATGCCCAGCGTCTCCCCCTGCATCAGGTCGAAGGAGACCCCGTCCACCGCCTTCACCGCGCCGACCTGCTTCTTGAGCAGCACCCCCTTCGTCAGCGGGAAGTGCTTGACCAGGTCGCGGACTTCGAGGATCGGCTCGCCGCGCGCCACGTTCTGGTCGAACACGAGCTCCTCCGGCGTGGTCGCCGCCGCCGTGGTCGCCCCCAGCGCACTCGCCCCGTTACCGGCCATGGAGGGTCTCCTTCCAGAAGAAGCACGCGCTGCCCCGCCCGGCCAGCGCGGTGCCGTCCTCCTCGGTCACGGGGTACAGCTCCGGCACCTCGGCCCGGCAGACGTCCTGCGCCCGCGGGCAGCGCGGGTTGAACGCGCAGCCCTTCGGGATCCGCAGCAGGTTGGGCGGCAGCCCCTTGATGGCGTAGAGCTCCTGGCCCTTCTGGTCCAGTCGCGGGATCGAATCCAGCAGGCCCCGGGTGTACGGGTGGGCCGGGCGCGCGTACAACTCGTGCACGGGCGCCGTCTCGACGATCCGCCCCGCGTACATCACCGCGATCTTGTCCGCGACGTCGGCCACCACGCCGAGGTCGTGGGTGATCAGGATCAGGCCCATCTGGAACTCCGCCTGGAGCTCCGCCAGCAGGTCCATCACCTGGGCCTGCACCGTCACGTCCAGCGCCGTCGTGGGCTCGTCGGCGATGATCAGGTCCGGTTCGAGGGCCAGCGCCATCGCGATCATGATGCGCTGACGCATGCCACCGGAGAACTGGTGCGGGTAGTCGTTCACCCGCTGCGCCGCCGCCGGGATGCGTACGCGGTCCATCAGCTCGACGGCCTTGTCCTTGGCCTCCTTGCGGGACGTCCCCTGGTGCGCCCGGAACATCTCGCCGAGCTGGAAGCCCACGCTGAGCACCGGATTGAGCGAGGACAGCGCGTCCTGGAAGATCATCGCGATCTTCCGGCCGCGGATGCGCCGCCGCTCCTCCCGGCCCATCTTCAGCATGTCCTGGCCGCGGAAGCGGATCTCGCCGCGCGGGATGCGGGCCGGCGGCATGTCCAGGATGCCCATGATCGCCTGCGCCGTCACCGACTTGCCCGACCCGGACTCCCCGAGCACCGCCAGCGTCTCCCCCGCCCGGACGCTGTAGTTGACCCCGTTGACCGCCCGGGCCACGCCGTCCCGGGTGACGAACTCGACGTGCAGGTCGCGCACGTCGAGCAGCGGTCCCTCGTACGGCGCGTCCCGCCCGGGTTCGGTGGTGTCCACAGCTGTAGTCACGATGCGTTCCCCTCGCTCAGCGAAGCTTCGGGTCGAGGGCGTCGCGCACCGCGTCGCCCAGCATGATGAAGGCCAGCACGGTGACGGAGAGCGCCGCGGCCGGGAAGAACAGGACGTACGGCGCCGTCCGGATCACCTTCTGGGCGGAGGAGATGTCGATGCCCCAGGAGATGGTCGGGTCCTGCAGGCCGATGCCGAGGAAGCTCAGCGTCGCCTCGGTCGCGATGTAGCCGCCGAGCGCGATGGTCGCGACGACGATCACCGGCGCGATCGCGTTCGGCAGGATGTGCCGGAACATCAGCCGTCCGGTCCCGGCCCCGAGTGCCCGTCCGGCCACCACGTAGTCGGCCTGTTTGACGGTCAGCACGGCGCCGCGCATGACGCGGGCGATCTGGGTCCAGCCGAGGAAGCCGAGGGCGATGACCACGCTCCACACCGTGCGGGTGGCGAACGCGTTCAGCAGCACCAGCGAGCCGAGCAGCAGCGGGATCCCGAAGAAGATGTCGACGATCCGGGAGATCACCGCGTCCACGCCGCCGCCGAAGTACCCGGCGACCATGCCGGCCAGGCCGCCGAGCACGGTGACCGCCGCGGTGACGCAGATGCCGACGGTGATCGAGGCGCGGGCGCCGTACACGACGCGGGCGAAGATCGACCGGCCCTGTCCGTCGTAGCCGAACCAGCCGGCCCCGAACACGTCCGACCAGTCCGGCCGGCGCAGGTAGTTGTGCACCAGGTCGGCCTTGCGCGGGTCGGCGTCGGTGAACGCCCACGGGAAGATCGCCATGACGACCAGCAGCAGGATGAGCACCGCCGAGATCAGGAAGATCGGGCGCCGCCGCAGGTCCCGCCAGGCGTCGCCCCAGAGGCTGCGGGCCTCCTCGCGCTTGACCGGGTCGGCCTCGACCAGGGTGTCCTGCTCGACGGCCATGCCCTGCTCGCCCGCGTAGTCCAGGCGCGAGACGCCGGGCTTGGGGTGCGGTTCGAAGGACTCTTCGTCATGGATGTCAGGCATAGCGGATCCTCGGGTCCAGGACCGCGTAGAGCAGGTCGACGAGGAGGCTGGCGACCAGGTAGACGATCACCAGGACGGTCACGATGCCGACCACCGTCGGCCCCTCCTTCTGGTTGATCGCCCGGTACAGGACGTTGCCGATGCCCTGCACGTTGAAGATGCCCTCGGTGACGATCGCGCCGCCCATCAGGGCGCCCAGGTCGGTGCCGAGGAACGTGACCACCGGGATCAGCGAGTTGCGCAGCAGGTGGCGGGAGATGATGGTCCGCCGGGGCAGGCCCTTGGCGACCGCGGTGCGCATGTAGTCGGCCCGCAGGTTCTCGCCGATGGAGGTGCGGGTGAGCCGGGCGACGTACGCGAGCGAGAGCGAGCCGAGCACCATCGCCGGCAGGAGCAGCTGGGACAGGTCGTAGCTGTCCTGCACCGTCGGGGTGACCCAGCCCAGGTTGGTGGCGAACACCGTCTGCGCGATGTACGCGAGCACGAAGACCGGGATGGAGATCACCAGCAGGGTGAGGATCAGCACCAGGGTGTCCTGGAGGCTGCCGCGTTTGAGGCCGGAGACGAGCCCGAGGCACAGGCCGAGGACCATCTCGAACACGAAGGCCAGCAGCGCGAGCCGGATGGTGACCGGGAAGGCGTCCGCCATGATGTCGGTGACCGGACGGCCGGTGAAGCTGGTCCCGAAGTCCCCCTGGAAGAGGTTGCCCATGTAGTGCAGGTACTGCTTCCAGACCGGCTGGTCGAGGTAGTACTTGTGCTTGATGCTGGCCACCACGGCCGGATCGGCGGCCTTCTCGCCGAACAGCGCCGCCACCGGGTCGCCCGGCAGCGTGTAGACCATCAGGAAGATCAGCAGCGTGGTGCCGAGGAACACCGGGATCATCTGCAGCACCCGACGCAGCACGTAACTGCCCATCCGAGCCTCCTTCCGAGGTGGCCGGGCCCCGCCCTCCGTGCGGTGAGGGCGGGGCCGGCGGGAGAGGGGATCAGCCCTTGACCTCGACCTGGGTCCAGGCCGGGTTGCCGAAGGAGTCGAACTTCACGTTCTGCACCTTGGTCGAGTAGCCCGAGTTGGTGCGGTAGTACCAGAGCGGGATGGCCGGCATGTCGCCGGGCAGCACCGCCTCGGCCTGCTGGTAGCCGGTGACCGTGTCGGCGACGCTGGCGGCCTCGTCGGCCTGCTTGGCGGCCTGGTCGAACTGCGGGCTGCTGTACCCCGTGTCGTTGGACGCGGCGCCGGTGCGGTACACGTCCGCGAGGAAGTTGGCGTTCAGCGGGTAGTCCTGCACCCAGCCCGTCCGGAACATGCCGTTGACCTGGTGCCCGGTGATCGCCGCGCGCGCGGTCTTGAAGTCGGGCTTCGGGTCGCCGGTGCAGTCCACCCCGGTGCTCTGCCGGATCGAGTTGCACACCGCGTCGACCCACTCCTTGTGGCCGCCGTCCGCGTTGTACAGGATGGTCAGCTTGTTGCCGGGGACACCGCCGCCCTCGGTGATCAGCGTCTTCGCCTTGGCCGGGTCGAACTTGCAGAAGTCGCCGCAGGCGCCTTCCTTGTAGCCCTCGACGCCTTCGGCCACCCAGGCGCTGGCGGCCTTGCGGGAGCCCTGGAGCACGGTCTTGGTGATGGTGTCGCGGTCGATCGCCATCGAGATGCCCTGGCGGACCTTGGCCTTGTCGGGCGCGGACCAGTCGGCCTGGTAGAGCGTGAACCCGACGTTCTGGATGGCGCCCTGGGGGGAGTCGATCGCCCGGTCGCCGAGGTCGCTCTTGTAGGTGGCCAGCGCGGACGGCGGCACCTGGTCCATCACGTCGAGGTTGCTGGACTGGAGGTCGGCGTAGGCGGCCTCGGACGTGTTGTACATCTTGAAGACGACGCCGCCGTTCTTCGGCTTGTCCACGCCCTGGTAGTCCGGGAAGGCCTTGGTGACCACCTGCTGGTTGTGGGACCAGCTGACGAACTGGTACGGCCCGTTGCCGACGGGCTTCTGCCCGTACCCGGCCGGGTCCTTGAAGAAGCCGTCCGGCAGCGGCGAGAAGGCGATGTAGCCGAGCTTGTACTCGAAGTACGAGACCTTGTTGCTCAGCTTGACCGTGAAGTGCAGGTCGTCGGTGACGCTCAGGCCGGACATCTTGTCCGTGGTCGGCTGGCCGGTGGCCGGGTGGACGTCCTTGTAGCCCTCGATGTCGGAGAACCAGGAGCTGTTGATCTGGTTGTTGGTGGTGGCCGCGCCCCAGTTCCAGGCGTCGACGAAGTTCTTGGCGTGCACCGGGGTGCCGTCGTGGAACTTCCACCCGTCCTTCAGCGTGACGGTGTAGGTCTGCGAGTCGCTGGTGTCGATCTTGTCGGCGACCTGCATGCGGATCTTCGCGGTGCCGGGGTCGTAGTCCACGAGCCCCTTGAACAGGTTCTGGATGATGCGACCGCCGCCGGTCTCGTTCGCGTTGGCGGGCTGGAGCGGGTTCTGCGGCTCACTGCTCTGGTAGCTGAAGGTCTTGCTGGTGTCCGACGAACTGCTGCCGCCCCCGCTGCTGCTGCACCCGGTGGCCACCAGGGCCACGGACGTCGCAGCGGCGAGGACCCAACGAGCACGGGCGGCTACGGGCATGGAGGTCCCTCCTCAGGGTGTGTGTCGCATCACACCCCATGAGAAGCGCGCCCCGGCGACGGCGCGAGTCGAGTACCCCCGGATGGGTGCGGTGACCGCCCGCGGAGTTGACGCAGCGCCGGATCGACGCAGCGCCGGATCTACGCAGCACCGGACCTACCGAATGCCGGAAGGGCCCGTGGCGGGAAGCCACGGGCCCTTCCGGGTGCGTCACGGGTGCCGTCGGTCAGGCCGCGGCCGTCTCCGTCTCGCGCACCTCGGCGAAGTGACAGGCCGACTCGTGCGCGGCCGCGCCCTTGAGCAGCGAGGGCACCGCGAGCAGCGGCATCTCCTCGGAGCAGCGGTCCTCCGCCTTCCAGCAGCGGGTGCGGAAGCGGCAGCCGGACGGCGGGTTGGCCGGCGAGGGGATGTCGCCGGTCAGGATGATCCGGTCGCGGTGCTCGCGCGCCGTCGGGTCCGGCACCGGCACCGCGGAGAGCAGCGCCTGGGTGTACGGGTGGGTGGCGTTCTCGTAGATCTCCTCGTCCGAGCCGATCTCGACCATCTTGCCGAGGTACATCACGCCGACGCGGTCGGAGATGTGCCGGACGATGGAGAGGTCGTGGGCGATGAACATGTACGAGAGCCCGAAGTCGCTCTGCAGCTGCTCCAGCAGGTTGATCACCTGCGCCTGGACGGACACGTCCAGGGCGGAGACCGGCTCGTCGCAGATGATGATCTCGGGCTTGAGCGCGAGGCCGCGGGCGATGCCGATGCGCTGGCGCTGACCGCCGGAGAACTGGTGCGGGTACCGGTTGATGTACTCCGGGTTCAGGCCGACGACGTCCAGGAGGTCCTGGACGGCCTTGCGGCGGTCGCCCTTCGGCGCCACCTCGGGGTGGATCTCGAACGGCTCGCCGATGATGTCGCCGACCGTCATGCGCGGGTTCAGCGACGTGTACGGGTCCTGGAACACCATCTGGATGTTCCGGCGCACGGCCTTGAGGGCCTGGCCGGTCAGCTTGGAGATGTCCTCGCCCTTGAACAGCACCTGGCCGGAGGTGGCCCGCTCCAGGTTCATCAGCACCTTGGCCAGCGTGGACTTGCCACAGCCGGACTCGCCGACGATGCCGAGCGTCTCGCCCTTCATCAGGTCGAAGGAGATGCCGTCGACCGCCTTGACCGCGCCGACCTGCTTCTTGAAGAGGATGCCCTGGGTCAGCGGGTAGTGCTTGACCAGGTCCTTGACCTCCAGGATGGGCTCAGCCATGGAGGGTCTCCTTCCAGAGGTGGCACGCGCTGCGGCGGCCGGTGAGCTCCTTGCCGTCCTTGTCGGTCACCTGGTGCAGCGCCGGGATCTCCGTGCGGCACAGGTCGGTGGCGACGTCACAGCGGGGGTTGAACGCGCAGCCGGCCGGGACCTTCAGCAGGTTCGGGGGCAGACCCTTGATCGCGTACAGCTCCTGGCCCTTCTGGTCCAGGCGCGGGATGGAACGCAGGAGGCCCTTGGTGTACGGGTGCGCCGGGTTGGCGTACAGGTCGCGCACCGGGGCCGTCTCGACGATCCGGCCGGCGTACATGACGGCGATCTTGTCCGCGACGTCGGCGACCACGCCGAGGTCGTGGGTGATCAGGATCAGGCCCATGTTGTACTCGGCCTGCAGCTCGGCGAGGAGGTCCATCACCTGGGCCTGGACGGTCACGTCCAGGGCGGTGGTGGGCTCGTCGGCGATGATCAGGTCGGGCTCCATGGAGAGCGCCATCGCGATCATGATGCGCTGGCGCATGCCGCCGGAGAACTGGTGCGGGTAGTCGCCGACGCGCTGCCTGGCGGCGGGGATGCGGACCCGCTCCATCAGCTCGATGGCCTTCTCCCGGGCCTCCTTCTTGGAGGCGCCGCGGTGCACCCGGAACATCTCGCCCAGCTGGGCGCCGACGGTCATGACGGGGTTCAGCGAGGACAGCGCGTCCTGGAAGATCATCGCGATCTTCTGGCCGCGGATCTGCCGGCGCTCCTCCTCCTTCATGGCCAGCATGTCCTGGCCGCGGAAGAGGATCTGGCCCTGGCTGATCTTGCCGGGCGGCATGTCGAGGATGCCCATGATGGTCTGGGCGGTCACCGACTTGCCGGAGCCGGACTCGCCGAGCACCGCCAGGGTCTCACCGGCGGCCACGGAGTAGTTGACTCCGTTCACGGCCTTCGCGACGCCGTCCCGGGTGTGGAACTCCACGTGGAGGTCCTTGACCTCCAGCAGCGGGGTGCCAACTTCGAGCCGGCCGCTCTTCTGGTTCTTCTCGATCACGGTGGTCATCGGGTCGTCACCTCTTCTCTCAGCGGAGCTTCGGGTCGAGGGCGTCGCGCACCGCGTCGCCGAGCATGATGAAGGCCAGCACGGTGACGCTCAGGACCGCGGCGGGGAAGAGCAGCACGTGCGGGGCCGCCAGGAAGCGGACCTGGGCGTCGCTGATCATCAGGCCCCAGGAGATCTCCGGCGACTGGACGCCGATGCCCAGGTAGGACAGGGCGGACTCGGCGCCGATGTAGACACCCAGGCTGATCGCGGCGACGACGATGACCGGCGCGATGGCGTTCGGCAGGATGTGCCGGAAGGTGATCCGGCCGGCACCCGCGCCCAGGGCTCGGGCGGCCATCACGTAGTCGTTGTTCTTGTTCGCCAGCACCGAGGCGCGCATGATGCGGTAGATCTGCGGCCAGCCGAGGACGGCCATCACCAGGGAGACGGTGTAGGCGTTGCCCTTGCCGAGCATCGACATGATCAGCATGCCGCCGAGCAGGGTCGGGATCGAGAAGAAGATCTCGGTGAACCGCGACAGGACCGAGTCGACGATCCCGCCCTTCCAGCCGGCCAGCAGGCCGAGGAGGGAGCCGACCACGGTGACCATGGTGGTGGTCAGGATGCCGACGATGATCGAGTTGCGGGCGCCCCAGATGGTGCGGGTGTAGTTGTCGCAGCCCTGGACGTCGTAGCCGAACCAGTGGTCGGCGCTCGGACGCTCCAGCGAGTGCGACAGGTCGCACGCGTTGTTGTCGAACGGGCTGCCGTCGGTGAACCACTGCGGCACGATCGAGATGACGATCAGCGCCAGCACCAGCACGCCGCCGATGATGAACATCGGGTTGCGGCGCAGGTCGCGGACCGCGTCCGACCACAGGCTGGCAACGCGCTCCGGCTTCTGCTTCTTCGCCGGCGCGGCCTTCGGGCTGTTGTCCCCGGCCGGCGCCGAGGCGTCCTTGGTGATGGTGTCACTCATAGCGAATCCTCGGGTCGAGCACGGCGTACAGCATGTCCACGAGCAGGGTGGTCACGAGGTAGATCATCACCAGCAGCGTGACGACGCCGACGATGATCGTGCCCTGCTTCTGGTACACGGCCTGGGCGAGCAGACCGCCGATGCCGTGGATGTTGAAGATCTTCTCGGTGATCACCGCACCGCCCATCAGGCCACCGAGGTCGGCGCCGAGGAAGGTGACGATCGGGATCAGCGCGTTGCGCAGGGCGTGCCGGCCGATCACCCGACGGCGCTTCAGGCCCTTGGCGACGGCGGTGCGGACGTAGTCCGCGCGCATGGTCTCCATCAGGCTGGTGCGGGTCAGTCGGGCGACGTACGCGAGCGAGAGCGACGCGAGGACGAAGGCCGGCAGCAGGTAGGCCCGGATTCCGTCCTCCTCGTTGAAGGAGACCGAGAAGAAGTCGATGCCGTACGAGTTCTTCAGCTGGACGCCGAGCACCAGCTGGAGGATGAAGCCGGTGACGAAGACCGGGACCGAGATGACCAGCAGGGTGCTCAGGAGGACCAGCTGGTCGAGGAACTTGCCCTTGCGCAGGGCCGCCATGACACCCGCCGCCACACCGACGACCGCCTCGATGACGAACGCCACCATGCCGAGGTTCAGGGTGTAGGGGAAGGCGTCGCCGATCATGTCGCTCACGCTGCGACCCTGCAGGCTCTCGCCCAGGTCGCCCTGGAAGACGCCCGAGATGTAGTGCCAGTACTGAACGAGGAACGGGTCGTTCAGGTGGTACCTCTGACGGATCATCTCCGCCACGATCGGGTCGGCGCGCTTCTCACCGGCCAGCGCCTGCACCGGGTCACCCGGCAGCGAGAAGACGATGAAATAGATCAGGAACGTCGCACCGATGAGAACAGGGATCGCCTGTATCAACCGGCGGATCACATAGCGGCCCATCAGACCTCCATACTTTCGGACAAGGAAGGGAGGCGGGCGAGCCGGACTGTGGTCCGGTCCACCCGCCCCCGATCGTCTGACTACCGGATCAGCCGGCCATCTCAACTTCGGCCAGGTTGTAGCGCATCTGCGCATCCGTGTTGAAGTTCTTGATCTTCTTGGTGTACGCAGCGGAGGACTGGTACGTGTAGACCGGGATGTACGGCATGTCCTTGATCAGGATGTCGTCGGCCTGCTGGTAGAGCTTGATGCCCTCGTCCTCGGTCTTCGCCCCGTCGGCCTGGGTCAGCAGGCTCTCGAACTGGTCGTTGACGTAACCGCCGTAGTTCGAGCCGCTGTCGATGGCGACCTTGGAGAAGATCGGGCGCAGGTAGTCCTCGATCGACGGGTAGTCCATCGACCAGGCCATGCGGAAGGCGCCCTGGTACTGCTTGGCCTGGAGCGCGTCCAGGATCTTGCCGAACTTCTCGAACGGCTTGAAGGTGACCTCGACGCCGAGGTTCTTCTTCAGCTGGTTGCCGACGGCCTCGATCCACTCCTTGTGGCCGCCGTCGGCGTTGTAGCCGAGCTCCAGGGTGTTGCCCGGCAGACCGCCGGCCTGGGTGAAGAGGTCCTTGGCCTTGGCCGGGTCGTACTTGCAGGCGTCGCCGCAGGCGTCCTTGCGGTAGCCGTTGATCAGCGGGCTGACGAAGTCCGAGGCCGGGACGCGGGTGCCGGCGAAGATCGTCTTGGTGATCTGGTCACGGTCGATCGCCATCGAGATCGCCTTGCGGATCTCCGGCTTCTGGTAGGCCGGGTTGTAGGCGATCGGGAAGCCGATGTAGCCGATGCCCGACTCCGGCTTGTTGATGTAGCGGTCGCCGAACTCGCTGGCGACGGTGGACATCGCGGAGATCGGGAGCTTGTTGGTGGCCTGGATGTTGTCGGCGCGCAGGTCGTTGTACGCGGTGTCCAGGTTGTCGTAGATCTTGAAGGTCACGTTCTGCAGGTGGGCCTTGGTGCCACCGTAGTTGTCGTAACGCTTGATCTTGATCTGCTTGTTGTGGTCCCAGTCGCCGTCCATCTGGAAGGGACCGTTGCCGATGGGGTGCTCGCCGAACGCCTTCGGGTCAGAGAAGAACGCCGTCGGCAGCGGGTAGAACGGGTTGTAACCCAGCATCGTCTTGAACTGCGAGAACGGCGCCTTCAGGGTGACGGTGAAGGTCTTGTCGTCGACGACCTTCAGGCCCTTGAGCTCCTTGGCGGTCGGGGTCTTGCCCTTGCCCGGAGCCAGCTCGTCGGAGCCGAGGATCTTGTCGTAGAAGGGCAGGCCCTCGGCGGCGTTGTCCTGGTTGGCACCCCAGTTCCAGGCGTCCACGAAGGACTTGGCGGTGACCTTCTCGCCGTTGTGGAAGGTGTAGCCGTCCTTGAGCTTGATCGTCCAGGTCGTGCTGTCCGCGGAGTCGATCGACTCGGCCATCGCGAGCTTCGGCGCGTTGGTCTTGATGTCGTAGTCGACCAGACCGGTGAACAGCGAGTACACGACCTGCGTGCCCTCGGACTCCGCGGTGTTCTGCGGAACCAGACCGTGCTGGGGCTCACCGAGCTGGACGGCGATGCTGCCGCCGTCCTTCGAGGCCGAGTCGCTGCTCTTCGAGCTGGTGCTGCAAGCGGTCGCGGCCAGGGCGATCGCGGTCGCCGCAACGAGCCACTTGGTCTGGGTTGCACCACGCATGGGGGATGCCTCCTGAAATCGACTTTCCAACGAGGAGAGCACCGCGGTTGGTTGATACCGGATCCGCTGTGCCGTCCGCGCTCGTGGTTTCGGCGCGCACCCCTGCGCGTTAACCCTTGACCCGAGCCTGACTGGCTCCACTATCCGTCACGCACGGACACGAAAGTGACCACTGCCGATCTCAATTAGGTCACATGAACGGTCGGTAAGTTTCGAAAACCGGACATATGAGACATAGCCAGACAGGTACCAAACGGACAGTCGTCATGAATGACGGACTGTCATGTTCGCTCAGCGGACACTCCACTGTGATAGGCGCTATTCCGTTTATACGCGCATCGACAACTTGGGGTGATTGAAAAAGTTCGCCCCCCTCTCCAGTGGAAAGGGGGGCGGAGCTTTCCGGCCAAAGGCCGATCAAACCGTCGGGATCACGCCTTCTTGGCGCGCGAAGCGGTGCGGCCGCGGTCCTTCTGGTCGAGGACGACCTTGCGGATGCGAACCGTTTCCGGGGTCACCTCGATGCACTCGTCCTCGCGGCAGAACTCCAGCGACTGCTCCAGCGAGAGCTTGCGCGGCGGGACGATCGACTCGGCGACGTCGGCGTTCGACGACCGCATGTTGGTGAGCTTCTTCTCCTTGGTGATGTTCACGTCCATGTCGTCGGAGCGCGAGTTCTCACCGACGATCATGCCCTCGTACACCTCGGTGCCCGGCTCGCAGAAGAGCACGCCGCGCTCCTGCAGGTTGGTCATCGCGAAGGCGGTGACCACGCCGGCCCGGTCGGCGACCAGCGAGCCGTTGTTGCGGGTGGTCAGCGTGCCGAACCACGGCTCGTGGCCCTCGTGGATCGAGTGGGCGATGCCGGTGCCGCGGGTGTTGGTGAGGAACTCGGTGCGGAAGCCGATCAGGCCGCGGGACGGCACGACGAACTCCATGCGGACCCAGCCCGAGCCGTGGTTGGACATGTTGTCCATCCGGCCCTTGCGGATGCCCATGAGCTGGGTGACGGCACCCATGTGCTCCTCGGGGACGTCCACGGTGAGGCGCTCGACCGGCTCGTGCGTCTTGCCGTTGACCTCCTTGGTGACCACCTGCGGCTTGCCGACGGTCAGCTCGAAGCCCTCGCGGCGCATGGTCTCGATCAGGATGGCCAGCGCCAGCTCACCACGGCCCTGCACCTCCCAGGCGTCCGGGCGCTCGGTGTCCAGGACGCGCAGCGAGACGTTACCGATGAGCTCGCGGTCCAGGCGGTCCTTCACCTGGCGGGCGGTGACCTTGCGGTCCACCTTGGCGCCGGCCTTGGCGTCCGCGCCCTTGCCGCTGCCGCCACGGCCGACGAGCGGCGAGGTGTTGGTGCCGATGGTCATCGAGATGGCCGGCTCGTCCACCGTGATCAGCGGCAGCGCGATCGGGTTCTCCGGGTCGGCCAGGGTCTCGCCGATCATGATGTCGCCGATGCCGGCGACGGCGCAGATGTCACCGGGGCCGGCGACCTCGGCCGGCTTGCGGGTGAGCGCCTCGGTCATCAGCAGCTCGGAGATGCGGACGTTCTGGATCGAGCCGTCGCGCTTGATCCAGGCCACGGTCTGGCCCTTGCGCAGCTCGCCCTGCTCGACGCGCAGCAGCGCGATGCGGCCGAGGAAGTTGTCGGCGTCCAGGTTGGTGACGTGGGCCTGGAGCGGGGCGTCCTCGTCGTAGCTCGGGGCCGGGACGTGCTCCAGCAGGGTGGAGAAGAACGGCTCCAGGCTGGTGCTGTCGGCCGGGACGGTGCCGTTCTCCGGCTTCGTCAGCGACGCGACGCCGTCACGGGCGCAGGCGTAGACGATCGGGAACTCGATCTGGTCCTCGTCGGCGTCCAGGTCCAGGAAGAGGTCGTAGGTCTCGTTGATGACCTCGTCGATCCGGGAGTCCGGGCGGTCCGTCTTGTTGATGCAGAGGATGACGGGCAGACGGGCCGAGAGCGCCTTGCGGAGCACGAAGCGGGTCTGCGGCAGCGGGCCCTCGGAGGCGTCGACGAGGAGCACGACCGCGTCCACCATCGACAGACCGCGCTCGACCTCGCCACCGAAGTCGGCGTGGCCCGGGGTGTCGATGATGTTGATGGTGATCGGAGCGCCACCATCCTTGGGGTGGTACTTGACCGCGGTGTTCTTCGCGAGAATGGTGATGCCCTTCTCGCGCTCCAGGTCGTTCGAGTCCATCATGCGGTCGTCGAGGTGCTGGTGGGCCGCGAAGGCGCCGGCCTGCTTCAGCATGGCGTCGACCAGGGTGGTCTTGCCGTGGTCGACGTGGGCGACGATGGCGACGTTACGGATGTCGTTGCGCGTGGGCATGCCTAGCGGATTCTCCCGGAATCGTGGGTTACGGCGCCCGGCCGCGAGACGCGCACTTGCGGCCGCCGTCGGCCGCCGTCACCCGTTCGCCTGCTACTACCGGTCCACCCGCCGGGCATCTGGACACGCCCCGGCTTTCTCCTATGGTACGGGGAAGGGCGCACCGGGGCAGAAACGAGCCCGTCCGGCGGGATCAAGATCACAGCCGGGTCACGCCGGGCTACGGCGTCACGGCCCACCCGACGTCCTGGAAGCGCGGCCAGTCGAAGCCCCACACCCCGGCCCCGGCCACGCCCGAGCGGACGCCCACCAGCTCCGGCCGCTGGTAGAGCGGCACCGAGTGGCCGAGCTGCCAGATCCGGACGTCGGCCTCCTGGAGCAGGTCCAGACGGGTGGCCCGGTCGAGCTCGCCGGCCGCCCGGTCGAAGAGGCGGTCGATCTCCTCGGTGCCGCTGCGGGCGTAGTTGCTGCCCGGGTCGAGGGCGCCGTCGGGGTCGGGCCGGGGCTTGGCGTAGGCGGGCCGCTGCTCGCTCGCCGGACTGGGGCCGGCCGGCCAGGAGAACAGGGCGAGGTCGTAGTCGCCCACCGCGAGGTGGTCCTTGACGAAGGTGTCGGCGGGCGCGGTCACCGTCCGCAGGGCGACGCCCTGCTCGGCGAGGCCGGCGGTGAGGGCGTCGGCAGTGCGCTTGGCGGTCGCGGAGCCCGCCGGGACGAGCAGGTCGAGGGTGAGCGGCTTGCCGTCCTTGGCCCGCGTGCCGCCGCCGTCCGGCCGCTTCCACCCGGCCTCGTCGAAGAGCCGGGCGGCGTCGGCCGGGCCTGCGGCCGCGCTGTTGTCGCGGTAGCCGTCCTGGTCCCCCGCGAGGAGGTGGCTGCCCAGGGCGGCCGGGGCGACGCCGAGCGGGGTGAGGGCCGCGGCGGCGACCCGCCGCCGGTCGACGGCCCGGCCGAGCGCGAGGCGCAGCGCCGGGTCGGTGAGCGGGCCCCGGGCGGCGTTGAGGGTGAGCTGGGTGAGCGAGGCGGCGGCGGCCCGGTGCACGGTGATCCCGGGCAGCGACTCGGCCCGCCGCAGGGCGAGCGCGGCCGCCTCGGGCGCGGCGGCGGGCGGTGCGGCGGCGGGCGGTGCGGCCGCGGAGGGGCTCGCGGACGGCGCCGGGGGCACCGCCCGGTCCACCGCGGCGGTGACCGGGGCGATGTCCAGCAGGTCCTGGTCCAGGGCGTCGAGGCGCCGTTCGGGGGCCGCCGCGAGGAAGTCGATCCGGTCCGCCTTCGGCCGGTCGCCCCACCAGAGCGGGTTGCGCTCCAGCGTCACCCGTCCGTCCTCGGCGTCGTACCGGGACACCGCGTACGGCCCGGCGCCGAGGTGGCCCCCGCCCGCGAGCGCCTGGTTGAACGCCGCCGCGGTGGACGTCTCGGCGGCCGGGTACAGCGGTCCGAAGAGGGACGGCCAGTCGGCGCAGGGCCGCCGGAAGGTGACCTTGACCTCGTGCGGGTCGGCGCCCTGGCCGATCGAGTCGATGGCGTCGTACCCGGCCGGGTGCCCGCCCCGGTACGCCGGGTCGAGGCCGGAGAGCGCGGCCCGCTGGGCGATCAGGTCGGCGGCGGTCAGCGGGGTGCCGTCGCTCCAGACGGCGTGCGGGTTGAGCCGGTAGGTGACGACCTGCGGCCGCTGACCGGGCGGGGTGGACTCGGCGCCGGCCAGGTAGTCCGGGTCGGGGACGAGCCGGCCGTGCCCGTCGGGCCGGAAGAGCGACGGGTAGAGGGCGTGCGCGAGCAGCGCCGAGTCGGCGGTCGCGGCGGGCTGGTAGACGTTGAGCGTCGCGGGGACGCGGTCCACCGCCCAGCGCAGCGTCCCGCCGTCCCGGACGGCGGCGCGGTCGGCGGGCCGGACGTCCCCGGTGGCGGCGGTGGCCTCGGGGGCGGGCTCGGGGGCCGGGGGCCGGGCCGGGGCCGGGCGGTCGGAGCAGCCGCCGAGCACGGCGGCGAGCAGCAGCGCGGCGGCTGCGGCGGTGAGCTGGCGGACGCGCATGGCGGCCATCGAACGCCGACCGGCCGGTCGCGCCCGCGCCGACACGGCGGGCCGCCGGGCGACTGCACCCGGACGGCCGATCCCCCGGACGCCTCAGAGCGCCAGCTCGAACCAGACGATCTTGCCCTTGGGCGTCCGCCGGCTGCCCCAGCGCTCGGCGAGCAGGCTGACGAGCTGCAGGCCGCGCCCGCCCTCGTCGGTCTCCTGCGCGCGGCGCTGCCGGGGCTGGGCGTAGCCGTCGTCCCAGACCTCGCAGACCATCCCGCGGTCGCGCAGCAGCCGCAGCCGGATCTCGCCCCGCCCGTGCTTGAGCGCGTTGGTGACCAGCTCGCTGACGAGCAGCTCGGTGGTGTCGACGAGCTCGTCCAGGCCGCGGGCGAGCAGCCAGCTGCAGGCGAGTTCGCGGGCCTTGGCGACGGACGTGGGCTCGGGCGGCAGAAACCAGTTGCCGACGCTGTCCTCGGGGAAGGCGTGCACCTTGGCCATCAGGAGGGCGATGTCGTCCTCGCCGTGGTGCGGGTTGAGCTCGCCGAGGACGTGGTCGCAGAGGTCCTCCAGGCCCTTGCCCTCGGCGGAGAGCGCGGTGCGGAAGGCCCGCAGGCCCTCGTCCAGCTGGTGCTTGCGGCTCTCCACGAGGCCGTCGGTGTACAGGCCGAGGACGGCGCCGTCGGGCAGGGTCAGCTCGACCTCCTCGAAGGGCTCGCCGCCGACGCCGAGCGGCAGGCCGGGCGGCACGTCGAGCATCCGGGCGGGCTCGCCGGGGCTGAGCAGGACCGGCGGCAGGTGGCCGGCGTTGGCGAACACGCAGCGCCGGGTGACGGCGTCGAAGACCGCGTAGACGCAGGTGGCCAGGTAGACCTCGCGGGCCTCCTCGTCGGCCGTCGAGGTGAGCCGCCCGTACGGGCTGGCCGGGCCGGCCGGTACGGAGTCGTCGCCGAGGCCGCGGGCGATCTCGTCGAGGGCGCCGAGCACCTCGGCGGGGTCGAGGTCGAGCATCGCGAGAGTGCGCACGGCGGTGCGCAGCTGGCCCATCGCGACGGCGGCGCGCAGGCCGCGGCCCATGACGTCGCCGATGACGAGCGCGGTGCGGTTGCCGGGCAGCGGGATGACGTCGAACCAGTCGCCGCCGACCTCGGTGTTGTTGTTGCTGGGCAGGTAGCGGCAGGCGATCTCCAGGCCGCTGGCGGCCGGGTTGCCGGGCGGCAGGAGGCTGCGCTGGAGGATCAGGGCCCGCTCGTGCTCGCGGCGGTAGAGCCGGGCGTTGTCGATGCAGACGGCGGCGCGGGCGACGAGCTCCTCCGCGATGGCGACGTCGCGGGCGTCGAAGGGCTCGCTGCCGATGGCGCGGGAGAGCTGGACGAGCCCGAGGACCTGGTCGCGGGCGACCAGCGGGACGATCAGCGTGGAGCGCAGCAGCGGGTCGGGCCCCGGCTCGGGGACGACGCTGCGGCCGGTGCGCAGGGCCCGGGCGTGCGGGGAGCGGCGCGGGTAGCAGAGCGTGCCGCCGGCCTCGGCGATGGGCAGGCCGGTGACCGAGCCGAGCACCGAGGAGGCGCCGCCGACGACGCTGGAGACGGCGACCCGGCGCAGCTCGCCGCTGCCGTCGGTGAGGACGGTGTCGCCGAGGCGCCCGGCGCTCGGGACGCTCTCGCCGGAGAGCAGCGCGGTGTACAGGTCGACGGTCGCGAGGTCGCAGAACGGCGGGACGACGACGTCCAGCAGCTCCTTGGCGGTGGTCTCCAGGTCGAGGGTGGAGCCGATGTGCGCGCTGGCCTCGTTGAGCAGCGCGAGGTTGCGGCGCACGCCGTCGGCCTCGCGCTCGGCGACGTGCCGGCTGGTGACGTCGGAGACCTGCCCGGCGACGCCGATGGGCTGGCCCGCGGCGCCGTTGAGGCGGTAGAGCGACACGGCCCAGAGCCGGTTGCCCTCGCGGGTGGGGACGACGCCGTGGAAGCGCAGGTCGAACACGGGCTCACCGGTGGCGAGCACCTTGCGCAGGGCGGCGCTCAGCCGGTCGGCCTCGGAGGGTGGGAAGAGGTCGTGCGGGGTGAGGCCTTCGAGGTCGACCGGGGCGAGGCCCATGCCGGAGGCGAAGGCGTCGTTGACGCGCTGCAGGCGCAGCCGGTCGTCGAACAGGACGAAGCCGGTCGGGGTCTGGCCGAAAACCGCCTCCGAGGCGGCGAGATCGGTCTCCACGCGGCGCAGCCGGCCGAGGTCGACGGCGAGACAGGTGGCGCCGGCGGGCAGGGCGGTGTCCGGCATCAGGTACAGCTCGGCCAGGCCCTCGCCGCCGGCGGCGTCGAGGTACGGGGTGGTGCCGGTCCACTCCTCGCCGCCGAGGGTGCGCTCCAGCCGGGCGCGGCCGCGCTGCCAGAGCTCGCGCGGCACGAACGTGGTGATCGGGTCGGCGCCGACCGCGTCGGTGGCGGGGACGCCGAAGAACTCGGCGGCGCGCTCGCTCCACTGGCTGATCCGCCCGTCGGGGCCGATCGCGAAGGTGGCGACCCGGATGTAGTCGTAGACCGAGCCGGCGCCCGCGTGGGTGCCGACGTGGGCGGCGGCGCCGTGCCGGCCCTCGGCCGCGGCGGCCGCGCGGGCCGTCACCGGGGCGGGCAGGTGCGGTGAACCGGCCTGCCCGGGCACGGCGGCATGACCGCTGCTGCTCGGCGCGTTCCGCGCCGGGGTGCTGTTCAACGGACCGACCCCTCCAACCCGCGACCGTCCGGATGTCGAGAAGACCGAGTATTCATCATCGAGGGGTGCGTTCACACGCCCTCAACATCACAACATCAGATCGGGCGAAGGTTTTTGTCCTACCGCCCGCGCAACCACAATGCCACGCCCGCGCCCCCTGCCGGAGTGCGCGCTCCCCCTGGCCGCCAGGTGGCATATGCAGCTCCGTTCTACTCGCGTCCCGCTGGTCCTCCGCGCCGGCTCACGCCCTCGCCCGCCGCACGCCTCACGGCTCGTCGGGCTCATTACCCGGGAGCGCCTGCTCGAACCAGACGACCTTGCCGATGCCCTCGGCCCTGGCGCCCCAGCGCAGTGCGAGCCGGCGGACCAGCTCCAGGCCCCGGCCGCCCTCGTCCGCCTCGGCCGCGTGCCGCTCGCGGGGCGGGTCGGGAAGCGGGTCGGAGATCTCCACCAGCAGCGTCTCGCCGAGCGTCAGCCGGACCCCGATCGGGGCGCTGGCGTACCGGACGGCGTTCGTGACGAGCTCGCTGACCAGCAGCTCCGCGATGTCGGTCAGCGCCTCGACGCCCCACTCGGCGAGCGTGGAGCGCACCAGCCGCCGGGCCCGGGAGACGGCGGTGGGCTCGGCCGGCAGCGTCCAGCCGGCCGTCGGGGTGCCGGCCTGGCCGTGACCGAGCCGGGCCAGCAGCAACGCGACGTCGTCCGGCTCGCGCCCCTGCTCCATGGTGTCGAGCACGGCCTCGCAGGCGGCCTGGATGGACGCGTGCGGCTCCTGGAGGACGGTGACCAGCCGGCCGAGGCCGACGTCCAGGTCCTTGTCCCGGGACTCGACCAGGCCGTCGGTGCACAGCGCGAGCAGGCTGCCCTCGGGGATCTTCAGTTCGACCGACTCGAACGGGACGCCCCCGACGCCGAGCGGGGCGCCGGAGGGCAGGTCGAGGATCCGGCCGGTGCCGCCGGGCAGCGGGCCGCCGGTGCGGGTCGGCTCCTCGGTCTCCTGGCCGGGCACCACGAGCACCGGGGGGATGTGCCCGGCCTTGGCGACGGTCAGCCGGGCCGTGCCGGGGTCGAAGACGGCGTAGACGCAGGTCGCGAGCAGCGCCTCGTCCGGCCCCTGGGCGAGGTCGTCGGCGAGCTCGTGGACGTGCCGCAGCAGCACGTCCGGCGGCAGGTCGAGGGCGGCGAGCACCCGGACGGCGGTGCGCAGCCGGCCCATGGTCGCGGCGGCGCGCAGGCCGTGGCCCATGACGTCGCCGACGACCAGCGCGGTGCGGTCGCCGGGCAGCGGGATGACGTCGAACCAGTCGCCGCCGACCTCGGTGCCGCTGGAGCCGGGCACGTAGCGGTAGGCGACCTCGACGCCGGTGGGCTGCGGGACCTGCTGCGGGAGCAGGGTGCGCTGGAGGGTGAGCGCGGCGGTGCGCTCGCGGGCGTAGAGGCGGGCGTTGTCGAGGGAGCTGCCGGCCCGGTCGGCGAGTTCGACGGTGAAGGCGAGGTCGTCCCGGTCGAAGCCCTCGCGGTAGCCGGCCCGGCTGACCAGCAGCAGGCCGATCACGATGCCGCGGGCGCGCAGCGGGACGACGAGCATCGAGTGCACGCCGAGGTCGTGCGCGGCCTGCATCTTCGGGTCGCCCGGGTAGGTGACGTCGTTCAGCTGGTCGGCGCCGGAGAGCAGCTCGGGCACGCCGGTGCGCAGCACCCGGCCGCAGGCGGAGTCCTCGGCGAAGGTGATCCGGGCGCCGCGGCGCAGCATCACGTCGACCTCGGGGCCGTCCTGGACGGAGGCGGTGCCGAGCTGGAGCAGCGAGGTGCGCCGGTCGTGGCCGTGGCGGGGCAGGTCGTCGCCGTGGGCGACGGCCTGCAGCAGGATCACCGCGGAGTGGTCGGTGAGCCGGGGGACGACGGAGCCGGCCAGCTCCTGGGCGATCCGGGCGGCGTCGAGGAGGTCGCCGACCCGCGAGCCGAACTCGTTGAGCAGGGAGAGCCGGCGCCGGGCGTGCTCGACCTTGGCGACGGCCCGGTAGCGCTCGGTGACGTCCATGACGGTGCCGGAGATGCCGAGCACCCGGCCGGAGCGGTCGGTCATCCGGCTGTAGGAGATCGAGCGGTAGCCGGAGCGGGCGGTGACCGGCGAGGCGAGGGTGACGTCGATGACCGGCTCGCCGGTGGCCAGCACCTGGCGCTGGATGGCGGTGATCTCGTCGGCGGCCCGCTCGGGCAGGGTCTCGCCGGTGGTGCGGCCGACGTGGTCGTCGGTGGCGACGCCGTTCATCTCGGCGAGCGTCTGGTTGACGGCGGTGTAGCGCAGGTCGGTGTCGAGGACGGCGATGCCGAGCGGGGACTGCTCGAACAGCGCGTCACGCACCGCGAGGTCGCGCTCGACAGCCCGGACGGCGGCCGCCTCGGCCAGGTTGACCTGGAGGAACGGGGTGCCGTCGCCGTCCACCAGCAGCGAGATCCGGGCGTCCACGGCGACCGGCACGCCGTCCCGGTCGCGCAGTTCGGCGGGCCCGGCCCAGCGGCCGTTGCGCAGGGTGTCCCGGATGGCGGCCTGGATCCGGGCGACCTGGTCGTGGTCCGGGATGAGCTCGTCGATCCGGCGGCCGACCAGCAGCTCGTTCGGCCAGCCGAGCAGCTCCTCGGCGGCGGGGCTCCAGAGCACCACGCGGCCGGCCGTGTCGAGGATCGCGATGGCGACCTTGAGCATGTCGAGCAGACTGCCCTCGGCCGGGCTGCCGGCCCCGCCCGGCGGCTCGGTGGGCCCGCCGGGGAACGGGCGGGCGGGCCGGCTGCGCAAACCCGGGGCAGGGACGTCGAGGGTCGGCGCGGGCCGCGGGGTGCCGGCCTCGGCACCGGTCTCTTCTATACATCTCCGAGCCCAC
>NZ_JBHVPD010000052.1:54419-70622 GCF_042887525.1 Kitasatospora sp. NPDC057936 | reverse complement strand
ACACCTCATCACCCACCACCACATCACCCACCTCCACCTCACCAGCCGACGCGGCCCCCAAGCCCCCGACGCCCCCCAACTCCTCACCCACCTCACCAACCTCGGCGCCACCGTCACCCTCACCGCCTGCGACACCACCGACCGCAACGCCCTCCACCACCTCCTCACCACCATCCCCCACCAACACCCCCTCACCGCCGTCATCCACGCCGCCGGCATCCTCCACGACACCACCCTCGAAACCCTCACCCCCCACACCCTCAACCACGTCCTCCACCCCAAAACCCAAGCCGCCCACCACCTCCACGAACTCACCCAGCACCACAACCTCGACGCCTTCATCCTCTTCTCCAGCATCGCCGGCATCATCGGCAACCCCGGCCAAGCCAACTACGCCGCCGCCAACACCTACCTCGACGCCCTCGCCCAACACCGCCACGCCCAAGGACTCCCCGCCACCTCCATCGCCTGGGGCCTATGGGAACAACCCCACGGCATGGCCGCCACCCTCACCACCACCGACCTCGCCCGCCTCGCCCGCACCGGCATCACCCCCCTCACCACCACCGAAGCCCTCACCCACTTCGACACGGTCCTCGGCTCGAACCCGGCACTCGCCGTACCCGCGAGGTTCGACACGGCCGCGCTGCGGGCACTCGGCGACCCGGGCAGGATGGCACCGGTCCTGCGCGGTCTGGTCCCGCCGCGGGTGCCGCCGGCCCCGGCGGGCCGCCCCGCGGCCTCGGCCCCGGCCGGCGGGGACAACACCCCGCCCTGGGTGCGAACGCTCTCCGGGGCCGCCGAGGCCGACCGGCCGAGGACCGTCCGCGAGCTGGTGCGGGCGAGGGTCACCGAGGTCCTGGGCCGGCCGGCGAACCGCCTGGTGCCCACCGACCGCGGGCTGATGGACCTCGGGTTCGACTCCCTCACCGCCGTCGACCTGCGCAACCGGATCGGCGCGGACACCGGCCTCCGGCTGCCCACCACCGTGCTCTTCGACCATCCGACGGTCGACGCGCTCGCCGCCCACGTACACGGGGAACTGGCCGACCGGCTCCCGGGCGCCACGGCGGAACTACTCACCCGGATCGCCGAGTTGGAGGCCGCCGTCGACGGCACCGGCACGCCGCTCGACGAGGAGGCGCGCGAACGCGTCACCGCCCGCCTGTCCTCCGTCCTGGCCCGGCTCTCGCCCGACCCGCACGGCACCGGCCCCGCCACCACGACCGCACAGGTCGAGCACGCCTCCGACGACGAGCTGTTCGAGCTCATCGACGGACAGCTCGGCCTCGACTGACCCGCACCCCACATTCCGGTACCACATCCCGTACGACGCACGACGAGGAGAGTTGACGTCTCATGACGAGCGAGGCGACGAACGAGGCCAGGCTCCGCGACTATCTCAAGCGCGTGACGAACGACCTGCTGCAGACCAAGCAGCGCCTGACCGAGGTGGAGGCCGAGCGGCAGGAGCCGATCGCGATCGTCGGCATGGCCTGCCGCTACCCGGGCGGGGTGCGCACCCCGGAACAGCTGTGGCGGCTCGTCGAGTCGGGCACGGACGCGATATCCGCCTTCCCCGACAACCGGGGCTGGGACATCGCCGGGTTGTACGACCCGGACCCGGACCGGGTCGGCCGGACCTACACCCGCGAGGGCGGGTTCCTGCACGACGCCGACCGGTTCGACCCCGCGTTCTTCGGCATCAGCCCGCGTGAAGCCGTCAGCATGGACCCGCAGCAGCGGCTGCTGCTGGAGACCGCGTGGGAGGCGTTCGAGCGGGCCGGCATCGACCCGACCTCACTGCACGGCTCGCGCACCGGCGTCTACGCCGGCGTGATGTACGCGGACTACGGCGGCCGGATCAGGAAGGCGCCGGACGACCTGGAGGGCTACGTCGGCACCGGCAGCGCGGGCTCGGTCGCCTCCGGCCGGATCTCCTACACCTTCGGGCTGGAGGGGCCGGCGGTCACGATCGACACCGCGTGCTCGTCCTCGCTGGTCGCGCTGCACCTCGCGGTGCAGTCCCTGCGGCGGGGCGAGTGCGACCTGGCGCTCGCCGGCGGTGCGACCGTGCTCGCCACACCCGGGCTGTTCGTGGAGTTCAGCCGGCAGCGCGGACTGTCAGCCGACGGCCGCTGCAAGGCCTTCGCCGCGGCGGCCGACGGCACCGGCTGGGGCGAGGGCGCGGGCCTGCTGCTCGTCGAGCGCCTCTCCGACGCCCGCCGCAACGGCCACCACGTGCACGCCGTGATCCGCGGCACGGCGGCCAACCAGGACGGCACGAGCGGTCAGCTCTCGGCGCCCAACGGACCCTCACAGCAGCGGGTGATCCGCGCCGCGCTCGCCGACGCCGGGCTCACGGGCGCCGACGTCGACGCGGTCGAGGCCCACGGCACCGGCACCCGCCTCGGCGACCCCATCGAAGCCCAGGCGCTCCTCGCCACCTACGGACAGGACCGGCCCGCCGAACACCCCCTCCTGCTCGGCTCCCTGAAGTCCAACATCGGCCACACCCAGGCCGCCGCAGGAGTCGGCGGAATCATCAAGATGGTCGAGGCCATGCGCCACGGGGTCCTGCCGCGCACCCTGCACGTCGACGAACCCACCCCGCACGTCGACTGGACCACCGGCGCCGTCGAACTCCTCACCGACAACACCGCATGGCCCGCACACGACCGCCCCCGCCGCGCCGCCGTCTCCTCCTTCGGCATCAGCGGCACCAACGCCCACGTCATCCTCGAACAGGACCGCATCGAGGACACCGAGCCGGTGGGGCCGGTCACGCCCGCCACCGGCCCGACCGTGTTCCTGCTCTCCGCCCACACCGAACAAGCCCTCCAGGAACAGGCCCGCCAACTCCACACCTACACCCACACCCACCCCGACACCGACCCCGCCGCCATCGCCCACACCCTCACCACCGGCCGCGCCACCCACACCCACCGCGCCGCCATCACCACCACCCCCCACAACACCCGCGAACAACTCCTCACCGCCCTCAACGCCCTCGCCACCAACACCCCCCACCCCCACCTCACCACCGCCACCGCCACCCCACCCGGCCGCACCGTCTTCGTCTTCCCCGGCCAAGGCCCCCAATGGGACGGCATGGCCCGCGAACTCCTCACCACCTCACCCGTCTTCACCCAACACCTCACCACCACCGCCAACGCCATCCAAACCCACACCGGCTGGAACCTCCTCGACGTCCTCAACGGCCACCCCGACGCACCCCCCACCGACCGCGTCGACGTCATCCAACCCGCCCTCTTCGCCATCAACACCAGCCTCGCCAAACTCTGGCAACACCACGGCATCCACCCCGACACCGTCATCGGCCACTCCCAAGGCGAAATAGCCGCCGCCTACATCGCCGGCGCCCTCACCCTCCACGACGCCACAAAAATCGTCACCCTCCGCGCCCAAACCCTCCGAACCCTCGCCGGCACCGGCGCCATGGCCTCCATCCCCCTCACCCCCGACCAAACCCAAACCCACCTCGACAACCACCCCGACCTCCACATCGCCGCCATCAACGGCCCCACCACCACCATCAACGCCCGCAACCCCCACACCCACACCCAACACGACACCCACCTCAACAACCACAACATCCAAGCCCGCACCATCAACGTCGACTACGCCTCACACACACCCCACGTCCACCCCCACCAACACACCCTCCACCCCCGCCACCACGACAACACCCCCCAACCCACCACCACCAACTTCTACTCCACCCTCACCAACACCTACCTCGACCCCACCCACCTCACCCCCGACTACTGGTACCAAAACCTCGCCAACCCCGTCCTCTTCCAACCCGCCATCCAAACCCTCCACAACGACGGCCACACCACCTACATCGAAATCAGCCCCCACCCCGTCCTCACCACCGCCATCCACGACACCACCACCCACACCAACCCCCACACCACCCCCACCATCACCGGCACCCTCCGCCGCAACGAAGGCAACCTCCACCGCTTCCACCAATCCCTCGCCCACCTCCACACCCACGGCCACACCATCACCTGGAACCCCACCACCACCCCCACCACCCACACCCCACCCCCCAACCTCCCCACCTACCCCTTCCAACACCAGCGCTACTGGCTGGAGGACGCCGCCACCGGCACCGACCCCGAGCACCTGGGACTGCAGAGCACACACCACCCGCTGCTCACGACCGCCACCACCCTCGGCGGCGGCGACGCACTCCTGCTCACCGGCCGCGTCTCCCACCAGACCCACGGCTGGCTCACCGAGACCGACCTCAACGGGACGGTCCCGCTCGAACTCGCCCTCCAGGCGGGCCGCCCGCACGAACTCGCCGTCGAACGGCTCACGCTCACCACACCACTCGTCCTGCCCCCCGCGGGCGGCGTGGACCTGCAACTCACCGTCGGCGCCCCGGACGACGACGGCCGCCGGGACGTCACCCTCTACGCCCGCCCGTACGAGGACGCGGCGGACGACGATCCGCTGCTGCGCCCCTGGACGACCTACGCCACCGGCACACTCGTGCCCGCACCGGCCGACCGCGCGCCGGACCCCCTCACCGCCTGGCCGCCCGTCGGGGCCACCGCGCTCGACGATGCGGCACCGGACGGACCCGCCCGGCTCTGGCAGCACGGGGAACTGATCTACGCGGAGCTCTCCGCACCCGAGGAGGCGGCCCCCGAGGCCGGCCGCTACGGCCTGCACCCCGCCCTGCTCACCGCCGCGCTCCAGCCGCTGCTCGGCGAGGCCGACGAGTCCGCCGCACCCGCCGACTGGCGCGGCGTGACCCTGCACGCCGTCGGCTCCGGCACGCTCAGGGTCCGGATCTCGCCCCGGGCCGGCTCCTTCGCGCTCGACCTCGCCGACGCGACCGGTGCCCCCATCGCCACCGTCGAGTCGGTCGGACTGCGCCCCGTGCGGCAGGCCGACCGCGTCCGCCACGACTGGCTGCTCGGCCTGGAGTGGCCCGAGCTCGAAACCGACTCCCCGGCCGCCCCGGCGATCGGCTCCTGGACGGTGAGCGGCGAGACCCCGCCCGGCCTCGCGGAGGCCCTCGGCGCTGCCGGCTTCGTCCCCTACCCGGAGGCCTACGGGACCGCCGGGGACGACACGACGACCCCGGCGCCCGAAACGGCGGTGCCCGAGGTGACGGTCCTGACGGCCCGTTCCGCGAGCGACCTGCTGCCGCGGCTCCAGGAACTGCTCGCCGACGACCGGGCGGAGTCGACCGGCCTCGTGGTGCTCACCCGGCACGCCGTCACGACCCACCGGGAGGACGTCCAGGACCTCGCGCCCGCGCCGGTCTGGGGCGTGGTCAGGGCCGCCCAGGCCGAACACCCCGGTCGGATCACGCTCGTCGACCTCGACGACGCCCGGTCCTCGCTGCGCTCCCTGCCCGCCGCCCTGGCCACCGGTGAACCCCAGCTCGCCCTCCGCGAGGGCGGGATCAGGATCCCCCGACTGGTCAGGAACACCCCCGAGGACCACGCGGACGCTCCGGTCGAGGACGCCGCGCCCGCCGGCGCCGGCACGGTGATCGTCTCCGGCGGCGGGGACCTCGCCGCCGCGGCCGCCGAGCACGCTGTCACCGCGCAGGGCGCCCGGCACCTGCTGCTGCTCGATGCCGACGAGGGCCTCGCGGAGCGGCTGACCGCGCTCGGCGCCGAGGTGCTCGTCGCCGAGGGCGGCGCGGGCGACCGCGACTGCCTCGCCGCCGCCCTCGCCGCCCTGCCCGCCGCCCACCCGCCGACCGGCGTGATCCACGCGGCCACGTCCGCACCCCGGACGGTGCTGCTCTCCACCGACCCCGAGACGTTCTCGGACGCCCTGCGCGCGGCCGTCGCCCCCGCCTGGAACCTCCACGAGCTGACGCTCGGACTCGACCTGACCTCGTTCGTGCTGCTCGCGCCCGACACCTCCGCCACCCTCGGCGGCACCGGGCAGACCTCCCGCGCGGCCCTCGGCGCCTACCACGACGCCCTCGCACACCACCGCCGCGCGCTGGGCCTGCCCGGACTCTCCCTCGCCTGGGGCCCGCGCGAGGAGGACGACCCCTCGGCCGTCCGGGGACTCGCCCGGTTCACCGCCGACCAGGTCGCGACCGCCCTGACCGCCATCCGGCACACCCGGCCGCGCGCCGCGCTGCTCCCCGTCCGGCTGGACCGGACCGCCCTGGCCCGGCAGGCCGAGGCGGGACTGCTGCCCCCGGTGCTGCGCTCGCTGGTCCGGACCGTCCGGACCGCGGCCACCACCACCGCGCAGGCGGACACCCTCGCCTCCACGCTGGCCGGGCGGCCCGAGTCCGAACAGCGCCGCCTGCTACTCGACCTGATCCGCCGCCAGGTCGCCGCCGTCCTCGGCCACACCACGACGGAGGCAGTGGACGCCGCGCGGGCCTTCAAGGACGCCGGCTTCGACTCGCTGACCGCCGTCGAACTGCGCAACCGGCTGAGCACCGCGACCGGCCTGAAGCTGCCGAGCACCCTGATCTTCGACCACCCGTCCCCGCAGGCACTGGCCGCCCACCTGCACGCCGAGCTGCTGGGCACCGCCGGCACGGCGGCCGTCCGCGTCGCCACCGCCCACGACGGGGAGCCGATCGCCATCGTGGCGATGGCCTGCCGCTACCCGGGCGGGGTCCGCACGCCGGAGGACCTGTGGCAGGTGGTGGTGTCCGAGAGCGACGTCATCTCACCGTTCCCGACCAACCGCGGCTGGGACCTGGACCGCCTGTTCGACCCGGACCCGGAGCACGCCGGCACCTCGTACGCCCGTGAGGGCGGGTTCCTGCACGACGCCGACCGGTTCGACCCCGCGTTCTTCGGCATCAGCCCGCGCGAGGCGACCAGCATGGACCCGCAGCACCGGCTGCTGCTGGAGACCGCGTGGGAGGCGTTCGAGCGGGCCGGCATCGACCCGACCTCGCTGCACGGCTCGCGGACCGGCGTCTTCGCGGGAGTCGTCTACACCGACTACGGCTCGCGCGTGAAACTGCCCGCCGACATGGAGGGCTACCTGGGCTTCGGCAGCGCCGGCAGCATCGCCTCGGGCCGGATCTCCTACACGCTCGGCCTGGAGGGGCCGGCGGTCACGGTCGACACAGCGTGCTCGTCCTCGCTGGTCGCGCTGCACCTCGCGGTGCAGTCCCTGCGGCGCGGCGAGTGCGACCTGGCGCTCGCCGGCGGCGCGACCGTGCTCGCCAACCCGGACATCTTCATCGGTTTCAGCCGCCAGCGCGGACTCGCCAGGGACGGACGCGTCAAGGCGTTCGCCGCGGCGGCCGATGGCACGTCGTTCGGTGAGGGCGTGGGCCTGCTGCTGGTCGAGCGCCTCTCCGACGCCCGCCGCAACGGCCACCACGTGCTCGCCGTGATCCGCGGCACCGCGACCAACCAGGACGGCGCGTCCAACGGCATCACCGCCCCGAACGGGCCCTCGCAGCAGCGGGTGATCCGCGCCGCGCTCGCCGACGCCGGGCTCACGAGCGCCGACGTCGACGCCATGGAGGCACACGGCACCGGCACGACGCTGGGCGACCCGATCGAGGCCCAGGCCATCCTGGCCACCTACGGGCAGGACCGGCCCGCCGGACGTCCGCTGCTGCTGGGCTCGTTGAAGTCCAACATCGGCCACACCCAGGCCGCCGCAGGAGTCGGCGGAATCATCAAGATGGTCGAGGCCATGCGCCACGGCCTCCTGCCCCGCACCATCAACGTCGACGAGCCCACCCCGCACGTCGACTGGACCGCCGGCGCCGTCGAACTCCTCACCGAGGCAAGGGAATGGGCCCCCGGTGACCGTCCGCGGCGAGCAGGTGTGTCGGGCTTCGGGATGAGCGGCACCAACGCCCACGTCATCGTGGAGGAGGCGCCCGCGCTGGCGGAGGCCCCGACCACCGAGCCGGTGGGGCCGGTCACGCCCGCCACCGGCCCGACCGTGTTCCTGCTCTCCGCCCACACCGAACAAGCCCTCCAGGAACAGGCCCGCCAACTCCACACCTACACCCACACCCACCCCGACACCGACCCCGCCGCCATCGCCCACACCCTCACCACCGGCCGCGCCACCCACACCCACCGCGCCGCCATCACCACCACCCCCCACAACACCCGCGAACAACTCCTCACCGCCCTCAACGCCCTCGCCACCAACACCCCCCACCCCCACCTCACCACCGCCACCGCCACCCCACCCGGCCGCACCGTCTTCGTCTTCCCCGGCCAAGGCCCCCAATGGGACGGCATGGCCCGCGAACTCCTCACCACCTCACCCGTCTTCACCCAACACCTCACCACCACCGCCAACGCCATCCAAACCCACACCGGCTGGAACCTCCTCGACGTCCTCAACGGCCACCCCGACGCACCCCCCACCGACCGCGTCGACGTCATCCAACCCGCCCTCTTCGCCATCAACACCAGCCTCGCCAAACTCTGGCAACACCACGGCATCCACCCCGACACCGTCATCGGCCACTCCCAAGGCGAAATAGCCGCCGCCTACATCGCCGGCGCCCTCACCCTCCACGACGCCACAAAAATCGTCACCCTCCGCGCCCAAACCCTCCGAACCCTCGCCGGCACCGGCGCCATGGCCTCCATCCCCCTCACCCCCGACCAAACCCAAACCCACCTCGACAACCACCCCGACCTCCACATCGCCGCCATCAACGGCCCCACCACCACCATCATCGCCGGCAACCCCCACACCCTCACCCAACTCGTCACCCACCTCAACAACCACAACATCCAAGCCCGCACCATCAACGTCGACTACGCCTCACACACACCCCACGTCCACCCCCTCCAACACACCCTCAACACCCTCCTCCACGACATCACCCCCCAACCCACCACCCCCAACTTCTACTCCACCCACACCAACACCTACCTCGACCCCACCCACCTCACCCCCGACTACTGGTACCAAAACCTCGCCAACCCCGTCCTCTTCCAACCCGCCATCCAAACCCTCCACAACGACGGCCACACCACCTACATCGAAATCAGCCCCCACCCCGTCCTCACCACCGCCATCCACGACACCACCACCCACACCAACCCCCACACCACCCCCACCATCACCGGCACCCTCCGCCGCAACGAAGGCAACCTCCACCGCTTCCACCAATCCCTCGCCCACCTCCACACCCACGGCCACACCATCACCTGGAACCCCACCACCACCCCCACCACCCACACCCCACCCCCCAACCTCCCCACCTACCCCTTCCAACACCAGCGCTACTGGCTGGAAGGCCCTGCGGCCAACAGCGACGCGGGGAGCCTCGGCCTCGACTCGGCCGACCACCCGTTCCTGACCGGTGCCACCACACTCGCCACCGACGGCGCACTGCTGCTCACCGGTCGCGTCTCCCACCAGTCCCACGGCTGGCTCGCCGACCACGCCGTGAGCGGCACCCCGTTGCTGCCCGCGACCGCGTTCCTCGAACTCGCCCTTCAGGCCGCCCAGCAGGTCGGCGGCAACGGGGTGGAGGAGCTCACCCTGGAGGCGCCCCTGGTGCTGCCCGAGCGCGGTGGTGTGCGGCTGCAGGTGTCGGTGGAGGCACCCGACGAAGACGGCCGCCGCGGCGTCAGCGTCCACTCCCGGCCCGACGCTGCCGAGCCGGACGCCCCGTGGCTGCGGCACGCCTCCGGCGTCCTGGCCCCCGAGGCGCCGGCCGCGACCGCGTCGGCCGCGGGAGCGCCGGAGTGGCCGCCGCCCGGCGCGACCCCGCTGGACGCCGACGGGCTCTACGAGGAACTCGCCGCGCTGGGCTACGAGTACGGTCCTGCATTCCGCAACCTCACCGCGGCCTGGAAGGCCGGGGACAGCGTCCACGGCGAGGTGTCGCTGAGCCCCGAACACCACGCAGAGGCCGCCCGCTTCGCGCTGCACCCCGCGCTGCTCGACTCCGCCCTGCACACCATGGGGCTCGGCGACTTCCTCGGCACCGGTGTGCGGCTGCCGTTCAGCTGGTCCGGGGTCGCCCTGCACGCCGCCGGGGCCACCGCCCTCCGCGTGACCGTCGCACCGGGGACCGGCGGCGAGGACACCGTCACGGTCTCCGTCTCGGACCCCACCGGTGCCCTGGTGGCGACGGCGGAACGGCTCACCCTGCGGCCGGTCGCGCCCGGCGGGCTGCGGTCCGCCTCGCCCCGGGCCGGGGCCGACGGGCTCCACGTGCTCGAATGGACCGAGTTGCCGGAGCCCGGCCCGGCCGTGCCCCCACCGTACGAGCTCCTGGAGACCGAGACGGCGTCCGCCGCGGGCGAGCCCGTCCCGCACGCCGCCCGCGGCGCCGTGCTCGCGGTGCTCGCACGGCTCCGGCAGTGGCTGGCCGACCAGGAGCGGGACGAGGAGACCCGCCTGGTGGTCCTCACCCGCCGTGCGGTGCCGGCCGCCCCCGGCGACCCCGTCGACCTCACCGCCGCACCGCTGTGGGGCCTGGTGCGGTCCGCGGCCACCGAGCACCCGGAGCGGATCGTCCTGGTCGACAGCGACGGCGAACCCGCCTCCGAGCTGGTCCTCGCCGCCGCGCTGGCCACCGGCGAGCCCCAGTTCGCCCTCCGGGACGGCCGGATCCTCGTGCCGAGGCTGGCCAGGACGGCACCGGAACCGGCGCTCACCACCCCGGAGGACGGCTCCGCCTGGCGTCTGGAGACCCCCGGCGGGTCGCCCGACGACCTGCACGCGGCCCCGTACCCGGCGGCCGGGGCCCCGCTCGGCGCCGGGGAGGTCCGGATCGCGGTCCGCGCGGCCGGGCTCAACTTCCGGGATGTGCTCACCTCGCTCGGTGTGGTCCCGGTCGGCGCGCCGCTCGGCACCGAGGCCGCCGGGACCGTGCTGGAGCTCGGCCCCGGTGTCACCGGACTGGCCGTCGGGGACCGGGTGTTCGGCCTGGTGCCGGGCGCGGTGGGACCGGTGGCCGTCGCCGACCGGCGGCTGGTCGCCCGGATGCCGGCCGACTGGTCCTTCGCCGCCGCCGCGGGTGTGCCCGCCGTCTTCACCACCGCCTACTACGGGCTCGTGGAACTGGCCCGGGTGCGGCCCGGCGAGCGGGTGCTGATCCACTCCGGAGCGGGCGGCGTCGGTCTGGCCGCCCTCCAGGTCGCCCGGCACCTCGGCGCCGAGGTGTTCGCCACGGCGAGTCCGGGCAAGTGGGGCGCGCTGCGCGCCCTCGGGCTGGACGACGAGCACCTGGCGTCCTCCCGGAGCACCGCGTTCGAGCAGCGGGTGCTCACGACGACCGGCGGCCACGGTGTCGACGTCGTCCTCAACTCGCTGACCGGGGAGTTCATCGACGCCTCGCTGCGACTGCTCGGCCCCGGCGGCCGGTTCGTCGAAATGGGCATCGCCGACCTGCGCGACCAGGCGGCCGTCACGGCGGCCCGGCCGGGGGTCGAGTACCAGCCCTTCGAACTGCTCGGCATGGACCCCGACCGGGTCGGCGAGGTGCTGGCCCGCGTGCTCGACCTGTTCGAGCAGGGGGCGCTGACGCCGCTGCCCGTCACCACGTGGGACGTCCGCCACGCACCTGCCGCGTTCCGCTACTTCGGGCAGGCCCGGCAGGTCGGGAAGGTCGTGCTCACGCTCCCCGCGGCCCCCGTCGGCGAGGGCACCGTCCTGGTCACCGGCGGCACCGGCACCCTGGGGGCGGCCCTGGCCCGCCACCTGGTGACCGAGCACGGTGTGCGGCACCTCCTGCTGACCGGCCGCCGCGGCCCCGACGCCCCCGGTGCCGACCGACTCGTCGCCGAACTCACCGCGCTGGGCGCACACGTGCGGATCGCCGTCTGCGACGCGGCCGACCGGGAGGCGCTCGCCCGACTGCTCGACGGCATCGCTCCCGAACACCCGCTCACCGGTGTCGTCCACGCCGCCGGCGTCCTGGACGACGGCGTCCTCGCGTCCCTGACCGACGAGAAGGTGGAGGCGGTGCTGCGGCCCAAGGTGGACGCGGCCTGGAACCTGCACGAGCTGACCCGCCGTCTCGACCTGTCCTGGTTCGTACTGTTCTCCTCCGCCTCCGGCCTGCTCGGCGGCGCGGGACAGGCCAACTACGCGGCCGCGAACGTCTTCCTGGACGCCCTCGCCCGCGAGCGGCGCGCCGAGGGCCTGCCCGCGGTGTCCCTCGCCTGGGGCATGTGGGAGGACGCGAGCGGGATGACCGGGCACCTGGCCGCGGCGGACCTGGCCCGCATCGCCCGCGGCGGCCTGGTCCCGATGCCGCTGCCCGTCGGCCTGGCACTGTTCGACGCATCGCTCGCGGACGGCCGGCCGTTCCTGGTCCCGGCACCGCTGGACACCGCGGGACTGCGCGCACGGGCCGGCAGCGGCGAACTCCCGGCGGTGCTCCGCTCGATGGTGCGCGGCCAGGTCGTGCGACGGGCCGCCCAGGGCGTCGCCGCGTCCGCCGCCACCCTCGCGGACCGACTGGCCGCGCTGCGCGGTCCCGAACGGGCTCAGGTGCTCCTGCGCCTCGTCCGCGAGCAGGTCGCGGCCGTGCTCGGCCACCTGAACCCGGACGACGTCGACGCCGACCGGGCCTTCAAGGAGGCCGGCTTCGACTCGCTGACCGCGGTCGAGCTGCGCAACCGGATCGGCACCGCCACCGGGCTGCGGCTGCCGACCACTCTGGTGTTCGACCACCCGACCCCGGCGGCGCTCGCCGGCCACCTGCTCACGCTGCTCGCACCGGACGACGCCGCGGCCGAACTGGACCGGCTCCTCGCCTCGGTGAGTGTCGACAGCGGGGAGTTCCCGAGGCTGCGGGAGCGGCTGCGCGCCGCCCTGTGGCGGTGGGACGAACTGGCCGCCGGCCCCTCCGAGGAGCCGGAGGTCGACCTCGAAACGGCGACCGACGAGGAACTGTTCCGCGCGCTCGACGAGGAACTGGATGCGTCCTGACCCCGAGCGCGCCCCGACCAAGCCGACGCCAGCAGAAGAGAGTGCGACAGTGGTGAGCAACGAAGACCGGCTCCGCGACTACCTGAAGAGGGCCACGGCCGACCTGCGCCAGGCCAACAAGCGGATCCGGGAACTGGAGGACCGGGAGCACGAGCCGATCGCCGTGGTGGGCATGGCCTGCCGCCTCCCCGGCGGTGCCGACTCCCCGGAGGCCCTGTGGCGGCTGGTCGCCGAGGAGCGCGACGTCATCTCCGGCTTCCCCGAGGACCGCGGCTGGGACCTGGCGTCGCTCTACGACCCGGACCCCGACCGGGCCGGCACCACGTACACCCGCGAGGGCGGGTTCCTCGACCGGGCCAGCGGGTTCGACGCCGCGTTCTTCGGCATGGGGCCGCGCGAGGCGGTGGCCGCGGACCCCCAGCACCGGCTGCTGCTGGAGGTGGCGTGGGAGACGTTCGAGCGGGCCGGCATCGCACCGGACTCGCTGCGCGGCAGCCGGACCGGCGTCTTCGCGGGTCTGGTCTCCCAGGCGTACGTCCCGCCGCCGGACCGGGTGCCCGCGGGGTACGAGGGCCACCTGATGACCGGGAACGCGACCAGCGTCGCCTCCGGCCGGGTCGCCTACCACCTGGGGCTCGAAGGACCCGCCGTCACCCTCGACACGGCCTGTTCGTCCTCGCTCGTCGCGATGCACCTCGCGGCGCAGTCGCTGCGGCGCGGCGAGAGCGACCTGGCGCTGGCCGGCGGCGTCACGGTGATGGCGACCCCGATGCTGCTGGTGGAGTTCAGCCGGCAGCGCGGTCTCTCCGCGGACGCCCGCTGCAAGGCGTTCGCCGCGGCGGCCGACGGCACCGGGTTCGCCGAGGGCGCCGGCCTGGTGCTGCTGGAGCGCCTCTCCGACGCCCGCCGCAACGGCCGCCGGATCCTGGCCCTGCTGCGCGGTTCCGCGGTCAACCAGGACGGCGCGAGCAACGGCCTGACCGCTCCCAACGGCCCCACCCAGGAGCGGGTGATCCACCAGGCCCTGGCCGACGCCCGACTGGCTCCCCAGCAGGTGGACGCGGTGGAGGCGCACGGCACCGGCACCCGCTTGGGGGACCCGATCGAGGCACAGGCCCTGCTCGCCGCGTACGGGCAGGGCAGGCCGGAGGGCGAGCCGCTGCTGACGGGCTCGCTCAAGTCGAACATCGGTCACACCCAGGCCGCCGCGGGCGTCGCGGGCGTCATCAAGATGGTGGAGGCCATGCGGCACGGCGTGCTGCCGCGCACCCTGCACGTCGACGAGCCGACCCCGCACGTCGACTGGTCGGCCGGCTCCGTCGAACTGCTCACCGAGGCCCTGCCGTGGCCCGACCGGGGCCGACCGCGCCGCGCCGGGGTGTCCTCCTTCGGCATCAGCGGGACCAACGCGCACGTGATCCTCGAACAGGCTCCGCCGGACCCGGACCAGGACCCGACGGCCGAGGACGCCCACCTGGACGGTCCGGCCCCGCTCGCGCCCTGGCCGCTGTCGGGGCGCACCGAATCGGCGCTGCGCGCCCAGGCCGCCCGGCTGCACGACCACCTGACCGGGGCCCCGGACACCGCCCCCGCCGAGGTGGGCCGCACCCTCGCGCTCGGCCGGACGGCGTTCAAGCACCGCGCGGTCGTCCTGCCCGGCTCCCCCGCGGAGCGGCTCGCCGCGCTGGCCGCTCTCGCGGCCGGCCGGCCGGCCCCCCACGCGGTGCGGGGAACGGCGGCCGAGCGCCTGCCCACCGCCTACCTGTTCACCGGCCAGGGAAGCCAGCGGATCGGCATGGGACGGGAGTTGTACGAGAGCAGGCCGGCCTTCCGGGTCGCGCTCGACGAGGTGTGCGAGGCCTTCGTACCGCTGCTCGACCGTCCGTTGAAGTCGCTGCTGTTCGCGGCACCGGACAGTCCGGAGGCCGCATTGCTCGACCGCACCGAGTACGCCCAGCCCGCCCTCTTCGCCCTGGAGACCGCGCTCTTCCGTCTCCTCGGCGACCTGCTGCCCGAGCCGGACCGGGTGGCCGGACACTCGCTCGGCGGTCTCACCGCGGTCCACGCGGCCGGGGTGCTGTCGACGGCCGACGCGGCCGCCCTGGTCGCCGCGCGCGGCCGGTTGATGCAGGAACTCCCGGCCGGCGGGCTGATGGCCGCCTGCGAGGCGTCCGAGGAGGAGGTGCTCGCCGTCCTCGCCGAGTACGACGGCCGGGCCGACCTCGCGGCCGTCAACGGGCCCGGCTCGGCCGTGGTATCCGGCGACGCGGACGCGGTGCGCGAGATCGTCGCCCGGTTCGGGGCCCAGGGCCGCAGGACCCGCCTGCTCCGCGTCAGCCACGCCTTCCACTCGCACCACATGGACGGGGCGCTCGACCGGCTGCGCCCGGTGGTGGAGGGGCTCGACTTCCGCCCGCCCGCGATCCCGGTCGTCTCCGACCTGACGGGGCGGCCGGTCACCGTCGACGAACTGCGGCAGCCGGAGTACTGGGCCCGCCAGCTCCGCTCGCCGGTGCGTTTCGGCGCCGTGGTCGCCACGCTGCACGAGGCCGGGACCAGGGCGTTCGTGGAGGTCGGCCCGGACGCCGTGCTCACCCCCATGGTGGGGGCCTGCCTGCCGGACGCGGCTCCGGTGGTCACACCGGTCCTGCTGCCCGACCGGCCGGAGGAGGAGTCCCTGGTCACCGCGGTGTCGCGACTGCACGCCGCGGGCGGGTCGGTCCGCTGGGACGCCTGGTACGGCGACCACCACCCGGTGCCCGCCGAGTTGCCGACCTACCCGTTCGAGCACCGGAACTACTGGTGGACGGACGTCACCGTCCCGGCCGGCCCCACCGCGGCCTCCGGGGCGGCTGTCTCCGGAGCTCCGGCCCAACCACGGCAGGACTCCGGGGCACCGGCCGACCAGGCCGACCAGAGCGGCCTGGTCGACGAGCTGTCGCTGCTGGACCTCGTCCGCGTCCACGCGGCCGAGGTGCTCGGCCACTCCGCCCCCGGCGAGATCGCGGCCGACGACAACTTCCTCGACATCGGCTTCTCGTCCTTCTCCGCCCTGGAGGTGCGCAACCGCCTCTGCGAGGCCACCGGACTGCTGCTGCCGGCGGTCCTGCTGTACGACCACCCGACACCCGCCGCCGTGGTCACCTTCCTGGAGGAGCAGCTCGCGGCGGCCTGACGCCAAGAGCGGTGGGGGGGGGGGCCGCGCCCCCCCCCCCCCCCGCCCCGACGCGCGCGGGGGCGGCGAGCACGGCCCCGGCCGGCCCGTAGACCCCCCCACCCCCCCCCCCC
>NZ_JBHVPD010000052.1:0-54409 GCF_042887525.1 Kitasatospora sp. NPDC057936 | reverse complement strand
GACCTACCCGTTCGAGCACCGGAACTACTGGTGGACGGACGTCACCGTCCCGGCCGGCCCCACCACGGCCCTTCCGGTACCGTTCGCGACTACCAGGCGACGGGCAGCCGGTAGACCCCCTGCACGGAGCCGCCCGGCTTGACGGCGAGCGCCTCGACCGGCTCCGTCGGCCGCAGGCCCGGTATCCGGACCGCCAGTTCGTACAGCGCGATCTCCAGCTCGGCACGTGCCAGGTTCTGCCCGATGCACTGGTGGACGCCGTAGCCGAACGCCAGGTGGCGCCGGTCGGCCCGGCGGATGTCGAGGCGGTCGGGGTCGGAGAAGACCTCCGCGGACCGGTTGGCCGCCGCGTTCGGCAGGTAGACCCCCTCGCCCTCGCGGATGACGACACCGCCGATCTCGATGTCCGCGGCCGCCACCCGCTGCAGCTCGTCCGCGACGGAGAGGAACCTGAGCAGCTCCTCGACCGCACCCGCGGCGGCGCCCTCGTCGGCCCGGAGCAGGGCCAGCTGCTCCGGGTGCACCAGCAGCGTCAGGACGCTGAGCGCGAGCATGTTCGCGGTCGTCTCGTGCCCGGCGACGAGCATGAACATCGCGATCGAGGTCAGTTCGGTCCGCCCCAGCTCACCGGTGGCGAGGCGGTCCGCGATCAGTTCGTCGAGCAGCCCCTCCCCCGGTCGCGCCTGCTTCACCGAGATCAGCTCGTCGAAGTACGCCATCAGTGCGGCGCTCGCCGCGGCCGCCTCCTCCGCCGTGCTGCTGGCCAGCACCATGCGGCGGGTCTGCTCCTCGAAGAACTCGTGGTCGGCGTACGGGACACCGAGCAGCTCGCAGATGACGGTGGACGGCACCGGCAGCGCGAACTCCTGGACGAGGTCCGCCTGCGGCCGCTCCTTCGCCAGCATGGCGTCGATCCGCTCCCCGACGATCCGCCGGATCGCCGGCCGGAGGCCGTTCACCCGCTTCACGGTGAAACTGGGGATCAGCATGCGCCGCTGCACGTCGTGCTCCGGCGGGTCCATGCCCACCAGCGCCGTGAGCTTCGCCGCCGCCATCCTCGGCACGAGCACCGGGAAGTCCGGGCGCGCCCGGTCGGAGGAGAGCCGCGGATCGATCAGCAGTCGCCGCGCCTCCTCGTACCCGGTGACCACCCAGGCCGTCCGGCCGTCGAACAGCCGGACCCGGGCCACCGGACCGGCCTCCCTCAGCCGCCCGTAGCCGGCCGGCGGGTGGTAGGGGCAGCCGCGCGTCATCGGGAAGTCCGGCAGCGTCTCCACGCCCGTCGCTGCGCCCGTCGTCTCACTGGTCATTCGATCCCCAGAACCCTCGGGTGACGGCCGGCTCTCGGCCGAAGCCCCCGGATTCTCCGCCGCCGGGGTAAGGCGGTTCTGAAGCCGGAGGCCCGACGGTCTCAGCGGGTGCGGCGCCTGGTGGGGGCCGGTGGGGTGAGGCGGACGGGCCGGTCGACCGGGGCGTTCTCGATGTCGTCGAGCTGGGCGAGGACCGTGGTGCGCAGGTCCGCGTAGTCCTCGAAGTCGTGGTCGTGGAAGAGGGTGTGGCCCGTCCACATCAGGTTGGCGCACACCCGGGCGGGGACGCGCCCGGTCTGCGCGCCCATGCCCACCAGGGCGACGGAGCGGATGCTGCCGGGGGCCTTGCGGTTCTGCTGGTGGACCGCCTGGAACGCGGCGGCGCACGCGAGGGCCACGTTGAGCGTCTCGCTGACGTTCTGCGAGGACTCCTCCATCGTGGGGGCGGAGATCAGGAACTTCGGGTGCTCCGCCCCGGACGGCACGCACACCGCGGCGCCCACCGGGAGGTGACCGGCGAAGCCGGTGCGTATCGCGCGCTGGACGCGCAGCTGGATGCCGGCGCCGAGGTGGCGCTTGACGGCGGCGTCGGTGCCGCCGTCCATCCGGCCGCGGGAGTTGGTGGGGCTGACCCAGGCGTCGACCTTCTCGTCGAGGATCGAGCCGGTGCGGATCTCGACCCCGGGCGTGTCGGCGAAGGCGGCCCGCCACGCCCGCACCACGGTCGAGTTGAGGTCGGTCAGTACCACCCTGAGCGGCGGCTGCGTGCGGTCCATGGGCGTGCTCCGATCGGGATCGCGTTCGTCATCTCGTTGGTCATCGCGTTCGTCATCGCGTTCGTCGACGGCTTCGTCGTCGCGTTCTTCCAACGGACTCGAAGCTAGCGCGCCGCACCGACAAACCCGGCCGGCGCCGTTGTCGGTGGGTCCTCGTACTGTCGGCAGCGACTTCCCGACGTCAGCACCGCGTGAGAACCCAGGAGTTGTGCCGCCATGAGCGAAGCCACCGCCCAGCCCGACCCGAACGACCCGCTCGCCCTCGCCGACCTGTTCAAGGGCGGCGGCGAGCCCTGGCTGCCGCTGCTCAAGCCGGTCATCGAGGCGCAGCCGGACGCGGCCTCCTTCATCGGCCCGAACCGCGCCCCCGAGGTCGTGCCGGTCCGCGAGCTGACCTTCCAGGCGCTCAAGCCCAACGCGCCGCACCAGTGGAAGGTGGTGGTCTTCGGCCAGAACCCGTACCCCCGGCCGGAGAGCGCCACCGGCATCGCGATGTTCGACAACACCTTCCACGACTGGAAGGACAGCCAGTTCGGCCGGGTCGTCAGCATCCGCTGCATCATCAAGGCCGCGGCGATGTGGAAGTACGGCATCCCCAAGAAGACGCCGATCGCCGACATACGCGCGCTGCTGAAGGAGCGGGACACCGTCCAGCCGCCGGAGTGGTTCCAGGCGATGCTCACCCAGGGCGTGCTGCTGCTCAACGCGGCCCTGACGGCGAGCAGCAGCGGCGGGGCGGGCCCCGACCGGCACACCGCGTTCTGGCGGCCGGTGGCGGAGCGGATCGTCGAGGAGATCCTCAGCGCGAAGCAGCAGGCCGCCGAGGAGGACCGCGCCGTCGTCTTCGCGTGGTGGGGCGCGCACGCGCGCAGCCTGAAGCGGGTCGTGCAGCGGCTGGAGAAGAAGTACCCCGGTGTCGAGGTCCGGCACATCGACCACGCCAACCCGGCCGCGCAGGGGGACATCTTCTGCGACGACGAGCACTTCGGCACGGTGAACGCCGCCCTCGCCTCGCTCGGCCTCGACGAGGTCGACTGGCTGCCGAGCAAGGGCTGGAACCAGCAGGCGGCCGAGGGCGGCCAGGCGGACGACGGCGTCGCCGAGCGCATGGGCGCGTTCATCGCGTCCACGATGGAACTGCACCAGCTGTACCTCGAACGCCTCGCGAGCGTGAAGGACGAGGGCCTCGAACTCCCGGCGATCACCGGGGTGTTCGACACGCCCCTGATGGACTTCCGGGACGCCGTCGGCCCGGTCGCCGAGCTGCTGCGCGGCCTGGGCGGGCACGTCGAGCGCTCGCACGAGTTCGGCAAGCGGCGGGCGGACGCCGACGCGGGCCGGGGGCTCTCCGCCGACGCGATCGCCGCGCTGTACCTCTACACGTGCGAGTCGGCGTTCTACCGCGAGATCAACGCCGTCCTGCGCTCCCCCGACCGTGCGAAGGTCGTGCCGTACCTCCCCTACCTGCGCCTGCTGTTCGCGGCGGTGTCCGGGCTGCCGGCGCGCACCGCGCCGCTGTGGCGCGGGGTGCCGCTGGACCTCCGCGCCCAGTACCCGCTCGGGCGGACGGTGACGTGGTGGGGCGTCTCCTCGTGCACCTCCGAGCTCGGCGTGGCCCGGTCGTTCCTCGGCAGCCGCGGGAAGCGGACGCTCTTCGAGGTGGTTCCGGCCCGGGCGGTGGGCATCCGCGACTTCTCGTCGTTCACGGGAGAGGAGGAGTTCATCCTCCTGCCGGGCACGCAGCTGAAGGTGACGGAGGTGAAGGCCGAGCGCGGCGGCCTGTGCACCGTCCGCCTGACGGAGGTGGAGGAGGAGCCGCTGGTGTCCTGAGTCGGAGCGCGAGCCAATCGCGGTCATGGGCGCGTCGCCGTGCGGCGGGGCGGTCGGCGCGGTTGTCTGTCCGGATGCGGATCATGAACCAGGGGCGACGGGCGGCCGGCCGGTGGGTGCTCCTGCTCGCCGTCGGCGGCGGGCTGGCGGCGTGCGGGCCCGCGACGGACGCCACGGACCGGGCCCCGGCGGCCGCGGACCGGCCCGCTCCCGAGGGGCTCGGCCCGGCCGCGCCGACGCGGATCCGGATCCCCCGGATCGGCGTGGACGCGCCGGTCGCGGGGGTCGGGCTCGACGGCCGGGGGCGCCTGGAGCCGCCGTCCGAGACCGACCGGAACCTGGCCGGCTGGTACCACGACGGCGTCTCCCCCGGCCAGGTCGGCACGGCCGTCGTACTCGGACACGTCGACACCCGTCAGGGCCCCGCGGTGTTCCGGCGGCTGGGCACGCTGCACCGGGGCGACCTGATCGACATCACCCGCGCGGACCGGCACACCGCCCGGTTCGCGGTCGACGCCGTCCAGGCCGACACGAAGGCCGGCTTCCCGGACGACCGCGCCTACGCCGCGGCGGCCGACGCCCAACTGCGGCTGGTCACCTGCGACGGCGACGCCACCGGCGCCCACGGCGACGTCGTCATCTACGCCCACCTGGCCGAGACGGACTGACACCGCCGGGGCGACGTCCTCACCACGGCCGCGCACGACCGGGCCGCGCACGACCGGGCGGCGCTCACCTCCGCGCGTGCCCGAGGTACGTGACCAACGGCCGGGCGCCCGCCGCGAGGACGAAGTCGACCAGCGGCGGGATCTCGTCGTCGGTGATCCGCCCGGCCCTGCGGGCACGGATCGCCCGGACGAGCGCGCGCGGGTCACGCGGCTTGAACTCCCGGACGTCCTGGTTGCGCAGGCCGTGGCGGGCCAGGGCCGCGGTCAGTTCGGCCGGGGTGCGCAGCCGGTCGGCGGCGTAGCGGCCCGGGGGCATGATGCGGGTCATCGGGAGGGCCTGGAACGCGCCGAGGTAGACCAGCCGCGCGAGCGGCGTCCGGTTCACGGTGTCGTAGACGAGGGTGCCGCCGGGGCGCAGGACACGGGCGGTGTGCCCGAGGACGCGGTCGAGGTCGGCGGTGACCTCGAAGGTGTCCGCGACGTAGACGAGGTCGAACTCCCGGTCCGAAAACGGCAGTTCCTCGGCGGTCGCGGTCTCGTCGGCGATCGCCAACCCGTCCCGCGCGTGGGCTGCCCGCGCCGCCGCGGTGGCCACCGGGGACGGGTCGACGGCGGTGACCCGGTAGCCGAGGCGGGCGAGCGCGGCGGCGGGCAGGCCGCGACCGCCGCCGACGACCAGGGCCGGACGCCCGCCGCCGTCCGGGGCGACCTCGGCGAGGTACGCCGTACGGACGGCCTGGAAGGCGAGGGCGCGGATGTGCCGGCCGTCGATGGCACCGGGGTGCGCTGAGTCGAGCTCGATGTGCGGGGTGGTGCCCATGGCGGTGCTCCCATCTGCTCGGGTCCGGGCCCGGTGCCGGACCCGGCCCCCGGATGGAGGCCTGGTCCTGGCCCGGAGCCGGGGTCCGGCCCCGGAGCCGGAGTCCTGACCCGGAGTCAATGTTGCGTTCCCTGAGGAAACCTAACAGGGCCAGGTTCCTTCAGGGAACCCGGGGACCGGTCTAGGCTGGCCGCCATGACCCGCACCTCCCTCGCCGACGTCGCCTGCTCGATCGCGCGCGCCACCGACCTGTTCGGCGACGCCTGGACGGCCCTGATCATGCGGGACGTCCTCGCGGGCATCGGCCGCTTCGACGACCTGGCGCACGACCTGGGCATCTCCCGCAAGACCCTGGCCGCCCGGCTCGCCCGGCTGGTCGACGAGGGCGTGCTCGTCCGCGAGCGCTACCAGGACCACCCGCCGCGCGAGCACTACCGCGCCACCGAGAAGGGCGCCGAGCTGCACGCCGTCCTGCTCGCCCTGATGAACTGGGGCGACCGCTGGTACGCGGGCGAGGCGGGACCGCCGGCCCGCGTCCGCCACCTGGACTGCGGCCACGCCGCCACCCCCGTCATGGCCTGCGGGAACTGCGGAGAACCGGTCACCGCCGCCAACACCACCGCGCTCCCCGGCCCCGGCGGCCGGACCGGTCCGGGCACCCGCGCCCTCGGTCCGCTGCTCGCCGCCCGCGGCCGGGACGACGCGGCTCACCCGATCGTCACCACCCGCGCCCAGGCGGGAGGCCCGGGCGGGGGCTCGTAGCCGGGGTCCTTCTCGGCCCACCTCGGGGTGCCCCGGGGGAACAGCCCGACGACCGTCCGGCACGGCGGCTTGGCCGACGGCCACGGCGTCTGGCCGTCCGTCAGCGCCACGATGACGTCGGGCCGCGTGCGCAGCGCCGCCGTGAACCCCTCCCGCATGTCCGTGCCGCCCCCGCCGATCAGCGGGATGCCCTCGGCCTTGCACAGCGGGTGCACCGTCCCCACCGCCGCGTCGCAGGAGAGCACCGTCACCAGGTCCCGCCGACCGCCGACCGCGCGGGCGATCGCCGCGACCTCCAGCAGGGCGCTGCCCAGTTCGGCGTCGCTGACCGACCCCGAGGTGTCCACCACCACCGCCACCCGGGGCGGACGGCGGCGCAGGCTCGGCAGGACGATCCCGGGCAGGCTCACCGAGCGCCGGGCCGGGCGGCCGTACGAGTAGTCCTGGCCCACACCGCCGCCCGAGGCCGCCGAGCGGACCGCCGCACCGAGCAGCTCCCGCCACGGCTGCGGCGGGTGGAACGCCTCCTTGGCCCAGCGCCGCCAGCCCTCCGGGGCGTTCCCCGGCCGGCCCGCGATGCCCTCGGCCACCCGGAAGCGCACCGCGTCCCGCTCCTGCCGGCTGAGCCCGTGGGCGCCGTCCGGGCCCAGGTCCCACGGGCGCGGCCGGCCGTCGACGCCGCTGCCGCAGTCGAGCCAGGCCAGGTGCTCGGTGAGCTGCCCGAGCCGGAACCGCCCGAGGTAGTCCTCCATCAGTTCGCCCGCCGGCAGCTCCAGGTCCGCCGGGACGACGGCTCCCTCGGGGCACACGAGGCCGTCGCCGTAGACGTCGTCGTTGATCTCGCAGTCGGCCGCGATGTTCATCCGCAGCTGCTCCGCCGAGCCGGTCAGCCCGTGCCGCTTCGCGTAGCGCGCGCTGCGCCCGTGGTGGTCGCGCAGGAGGTGCGACACCTCGTGCACCCACACCCCGGCGAGGTCCTCGACCGGTGTCCGGGCGACGAAGCCCGGGGAGACGTAGCAGCGCCAGTGGGCGTCGACGGCCATCGTGGGCACGTCCCGCGACTCCGCCACGTGCAGGGCGAACAGCGCCGTCGCCAGGTAGGGGCGGGCCCGGGCGGCCATCAGGCGGGCGGCGAAGAGCTTGTCGACGTCGAGGCCGAGGGCGGCCGCGCTCACCGTCGCCGTCACCGGCCGCCCTTGCCCGCGAGCGCCGCCACCCGGTCCGCCACCCGGCCCGCCGCCGCGTCCGCGCGCCGGGACAGCGTCACCGCCCCGGCGAGCCGGTCGATCGCGGCCGGCACGTCCCAGTCGTCGCGGCGCAGCGAGGCGAGCGTGGTGGCGGGGACGACCACGACGTCCGGGGCGCCGGTCTCCATCGCGCGGACGAGCAACGTCCAGGCCGCGTCCCAGCGTTCGCGCGTCGCCCGGTTGCGGACGGCGGCCACGACACCGTCGAGGACGGCCTGGCGCAGGTCGCCGCGCTCGGGCAGGACGGCGGCGGCCGGGTCGGCGAGGAGGTCCTCCGGGTCCGGCAGGTCCATCCGGTCGATGCTCGCGAGGAGTTCCAGCCCGGGGCCGTCCCCGACGGTGCCGCGCACGAGCAGCGACAGGACGTCCCGCGAGGAGCCGGCGGCCGTGGCGAAGGCGATCAGGCGCAGCGCCATGTCCCAGCTGCGCGGGGACGGCCAGGCGCCGCCGCGGCGGGCCTCGCTGCTCGGCAGCTGGTGGACGAGCTTGGGACGGGCGGCGAGCAGCCCGCAGACGGCGCGCCGGGCGAAGGCCACCGCCTCGGGGAGAGCGGCCCGGTCGAGGCTCGGCAGGGTGGCGCGCGGCCAGGTGCCGCCGAGGCCGCGGACGACGACCTCGTGGTCGTGGACCCACTGGAGGTGGACGAAGCGGTTGGCGAGCGGCGGGCTCAGCTCCCAGCCGTCGGCGGCCGAGGAGCGCGGGTTGGCGGCGGCCACGATCCGCACACCGGGCGGGAGTTGGAGGGCGCCGATGCGGCGCTCCAGGACCAGCCGGAGCAGCGCGGCCTGCACGGCGGGCGGCGCGGTGGACAGCTCGTCGAGGAACAGCAGCCCGCGCCCGGCCCGGACGAGGCGCACCGCCCAGTCCGGCGGGGCCAGCGGGACGCCCTGCTCGGCGGGGTCGTCGCCGACGATCGGCAGTCCGGAGAAGTCGGAGGGCTCGTGGACGCTGGCGATCACGGTGGTGAGCGGGAGGTCGAGGGAGGTGGCGAGCTGGGTGAGGGCGGCGGTCTTGCCGATGCCGGGCTCGCCCCAGAGGAGCACGGGGAGGTCGGCGGCCACGGCGAGGGTCAGGGCCTCCAGCTGGTCGTCCGGGCGGAGTTCGGTGGCGGTGTCGGCAAGGAGCGCCAACAGGTCTGCGGCGACGGTGAGTTCGGAGTTTTCGAGCAGGACGGAAAGAGCCATGGGGATCACCTTGTTGAAAGAGGGTCAGTAGCAGCGACTGTGCCGCGAGCACCAGGAGTGGAGGGGACGGGGCCTGGGCGGGCAGTGACCGCCGGTCAGGCCGGCGCGGTAGAGGCCGTACGCGATCCGGCGCTGCGCCGCGGCCTCCAGTTCGTCCCGCAGCGGTCCGTCGCGCAGCACGGCGGCCGGGCCGAGCAGTTCCTCGACGACGGCGAGGGCCCCGGCGGTGTCGCCGTGGTCCAGGAGTTCACGGACGCCGTCGAGCCCGGCCGGGCTCCTGTGGGTGAGGTCGATCGCCCGCAGGCACGGCAGGGGCGGGCCCCCGAGGCCGACGAGCAGCTCCTCGCGGCGGAGCTCCTCGGGGTCGTGGTCGAGCGCGGCCAACACCCCGTCCACCAGCCCGATCCGGTGCCGGGAGCCCCGGCAGTCGACGAACCGCGGCCCGTCGGGGGGCCGCATCCGGGCCGCCGGGACGTGACCGGCCACCAGGGCGGCGGCCACCAGCGGGTGCAACCGGTCGGGCTCGACGAGCCCGGCGCGCAGCAGTTCCACGTCCGGCGGGATCCACGTCGCCGCGTCGGGCAGCACCGGCAGCCCGTCCGTCATGCCGGGCGCCGGCGTGCCGTCGACGCCGAGGACGAGCCGGTGGCGGCCCCCGAGCCGGACGGCGACGGGGCCCGCGGGCAGCCCGTCGGCCGCCAGCAGGACGCCCGCCTCCGCCGCCCAGCGGTCGACGGCGCACGGCAGGCCCGGCGGCACGGCCGGATGCACCGGCTGCGCCGCGCCGTCGCCGCCGCGCGCGCCCAACTCGCCTGCGCGGTCGGCGTCCCAGAGGTGCCGGTGCAGGTCGAGCCGGTAGCGGCGGCTCGGCCGCGGATGCGGATGCGCGCCCGCGTCCGCGCCGTCGGACCACAGCGCGAGGCTGATCCGCTGGCCGCCGTCCGCCCACGCGGGCGGGGTGCGGACCACCAGGTGCACGGGGCTCCGCCCGTCGCGCCCGGTGCCGGCGTACCGGGCGAGCGGGACGGTCAGGCCGGCCCGCAGCAGCCCGTCCGGAGCGGTCCTGGGCAGGTGCCAGCGCAGCAGGTCGGGCGCCAACCTACGGAGGTCGGCGCGGAGTTGCTCGACGAACGCGCGGCCGTGGGCACGGGCGGCGGTCTTGAGGTCGAGGTCGACGTCGAGCCGCGCGGCGGCGCACGCCCCGGCCCAGTCGCCGGTGCGGCGGCGGGCGGTCGCGGACTCGATCATGGTGGGCGGCACGGCGAACTCGCGCACGCGCAGCCAGCGGAGGAGACGGGGATCCCGGTTCGCGGAGTGAGTGGCCATCAGCACTCACCTTGCGCGGACGGGACCTCCATCCTGAGAGAGGAGTGAGTCGTCATCGCCGGGGAGCATAGCCGCACGGCCGCTGATCCGCCAACGCCTTCCCCGGGAAAACCCGTTCACAGCTCGACGAGCACCTTGCCCCGGCTGGCCGCCCGGTCCGTGTACAGGCTCCGGTAGGCGGCCGGGATGCTGTCGAAGCCGCGGTGCACGGTCTGCTCGTAGGCGATCTCGCCCCGGCGCACCAGGCCGCCCACCTCCTCCCGCAGGCCCGCCCAGTTCTCGTCGGTGAACCACTCCGGCGCGAAGATCCCGCGGATCGTCGTCCGCGGGAACATGATCATCGGCAGCAGCCGCGGCCCGGTCCAGTCCCCGCCGACCTGGCTGGCCCACTGCCAGCACACCGCGACCCGGCTGTCGATGTTCAGCATCGTGAACACGACGTCGGTCAGCGTCCCGCCGAGGTTGTCGAAGTACCGGTCGACGCCGGCCGGCGCCGCCTTGGCCAGGTCCTCGCGCAGCCGCTCGGGGTCGTCCCCGTCGCGGTACAGCACGACCGCGTCGAAGCCGAGCCCGCTCAGCCGGGCCACCTTGGCGGGCGAGCCGGTCGTGCCCACCACCCGGGCGCCGCGCAGCCGCGCCAGCTGGCCGACCAGCGAGCCGACCGAGCCGGAGGCGCCGCCGACCACGACGGTGTCCCCGGGCCGGACGTCCAGGAACTTCGTCACCGTCGCCCACGCCGTCATGCCCGAGCCGCCCAGCACGCCGAGCACCGTCGACAGCGGCAGCGCCTCGTCGTAGTGCGCGGGGTCGAGCAGCCGGTACTCGGGGAAGACCATCGGGAACGTCCCGGTCTGCCACGGCGTCGCGGCGCCCGTCCCGATGACGTGGCTGCGCCAGCCGCCGAAGCCGTGCACCAGGTCGCCGACGGCGAACCGCGCCCGCGGCCCCGCCTCGACCACCTCCATGACGGAGTCGCCGCCCGCGTGGTCGCCGATCGGCGTGTCCAGGGTGATCCCCTGGAGGTACGGGTCCACCGAGACGTACCGGGTGCGGAACAGCATCTCGTCCGGGGCCAGCCGGACCTCGACGTCCTCGACCACCTTCTCGTACGTCCGCTCGACGTCCGGTACGCCCTCGACGTGCTCGCGGACGATCCACTTCTCGATCCGAACCACAGGTGTGCTCCTCAGAACTCAGAACCGACCGAAGAACTCAGAACCGACCGACACGGTCGACGAGATGGGTGGGCGGCGGGGCGATGTCGTCCACCGAAGCGGTGAACGGGCGGCCCTCGTCGTGGCAGATGAACTGCATGACGTGCCGGCCGGAGGCGGCGGCCCGGATCAGCCCGCCGGTGGTGGCCCACACCCCGGAGAGGTAGAAGTCGCGCAGGCCGGGCAGCACCGGGCCGTTGCGCTTGATCTCCTCCTCCATGGTCTCGCCGCTCTCCACGAAGGGCTGCCAGCCGAGCACCGAGCCGTCGTAGTTGCCGGTGTAGCGCAGCTGGGTCAGCGGGGTCGACACGTCCTTGACGGTGATCGCGGACCGGATGCCGGGGTGGTGGCGTTCGAGCAGCTCGATGACGGCGTCGCGCACCCGCCGCTTCTCCCGCTGGTACTCCCGGCCGCGCCCGACCGGCAGGGTGTGCAGCTCCTCGCCGCGGCGGATCCGGGCGGCCTGCTCGGGGCCGGTGCTCAGCGCCCGCCAGGGGGCGATGTCGCTGAAGTAGCTCGCGAACACGACGCCGGTGCCGGCCGGGGAGAGCTCCGGGTAGTGGCGGCTGCGGAACTGGATGTTGATGCTCGGGTGCCGGATCCCGGTGAGCCGCCCGGCGAGGTCCTCGTCGAGCAGGTACGTCGTGCACGGGTCGCCGACCGGGAACGGCTCGCGCAGGCCGAGGAAGACGGCGACGTAGCCGGGGAAGACCTGGTCCCGCTGGTCGATGCACTCGGTGTACAGGCGGCGGTACGTGTCGTTCAGGTAGCGGCCCTTGAGCAGGTCCATCACCGTCGCCCGGCCGTCGCAGGCCGACACCACGACGTCCGCCGGGATCTCGGTGCCGTCGCTCAGCCGCACCCCCACCGCGCGGTCGTCCTCGACGAGGATCTCCACCACCTTGGTGTTGCACAGCAGTTCGCCGCCGAGCCGCCGGTAACGGTCCTCGATCGAGCGCGCCAGCCCGAGCGAACCTCCCTCCGGCACCCCGGCCGACAGGCCCTCGTGGGCGGCCAGCTGGAAGTAGAACGGCAGCACCGGGAAGTTGGGGTGCTTCTCGTAGAGGATGAAGTTGAACGCCTCGCGCAGCAAGGGGTCCTGGAAGCGCTGAGAGTAGTCCGTCATGAGGACGCCGAGCGAGCGGCGGATGAGGTTGAAGTACGGGACGAACGACGCCAGCATCCGGTACCGCGCCCAGCGGCTCATCAGCCCGACCGGGCTGAGGAACGGGTAGAGCGTGAGGCAGCGGCGGAACCGGCGCAGGTCCCCGCAGAACTGCCTGATCGGGCGGGCGTCGGCCGGCGAGAGGCCGAGCAGGTGCGCCTCCAGCCGGTCCGGGTCGGAGTAGAAGTAGACCGCCCGGCCGTCCCGCCCGCGCACGACGTTGAAGGCGTCGAAGTTGCGCATCCGCTTGCCCTGGAGGGCGCCCAGCTCCAGCCAGATCTGGTGCATCTCGTTGCCCGGACCGCTGCCGAGCAGCCAGCTGATGGTGGGGTCGAACGTGAAGTCGCCGCGCTCCCAGCCGGTGCAGCAGCCGCCGGGGATCTCGTGCATCTCCAGCACCTTGGTGCGGTAGCCGTTCATCTGGCCGTAGCAACCGGTCGACAGGCCGCTGAGGCCGCCTCCGACGATCACCATGTCCGGCCTGGTCGTCGAACTCATTCCGCCGCTCCCACGGTCGTCTCCACGGCCCCGAGGTCTGCCCGGCCGAGCCGCGGCACCCGGCCCCACTTGCCGGGGTGCCAGGGCTCCTGGTCGTCGCTGGGCCAGGCCCGGAACTCCAGGCCGAGTTCCCGGCAGAGGTACTGGACGGCGAACCGCCCGCTGGTGGCCGCCCGGATCAGGCCGCCCATGCCGACCCACTGGCCCGCCATCGAGAAGCCGCTCAGCCCCGGCAGCCGCATGCGGTCCTTGTTGACCAGCCGGTTGGCGGCGTCCTCGGCGTCGGAGAACGCCTGCCAGGCGAGGATGCTGCCGTAGGTGTTGCCGGTGAACCGCTCGGTCGTGACGGGCGAGGCCACGGTGAGCAGCTCGATCCGGCCCGCCAGCCCCGGGTGCGTCCGCTCCAGGAACTCCCGGACGAAGTCGGCGACTTCCTGCTTCCTCGCGCGGTACGCCCGGCGGTCGGCCGCGCGGAGCGCCTTCCACGAGGCGTGGTCGCTGAAGTACATGCAGTGCAGGATCGACTTGCCCGGCGGCGCGAACCCGTCGCCGTAGCGCGAACGCAGCTGCACCACGAGGCTGTCCTGGAGCGCGCCGGGCAGCCGGGCGCCCTCCTCGGGGGTGAGCAGGTACGTCGTGCTGTGCGCCCCGCCGGGCGGCAGCGGGCCGTCGACGCCGACGAAGACCGAGACGGCGGCCGGGTACAAGTTGCCCGGGCTGTCGAGGAGTTCGTGGTAGAGCCGGTCCGCCGTCGGGCTCGTCCAGCGGCCCTCCAGCAGGCGGTCGACGGTGGTCGGGCCGTCGCACGCGGACACCACGTGGTCGGCGTAGTGCGTGCTGCCGTCCCGCAGCCGCACCCCGACCGCCCGGCCGTCCTCGACCAGGATCCGCTCGACCCGGCGGCGGTAGCCGACCACCCCGCCGAGCGAGGTGTAGCGCTCCTCCACCGAGCGGGCCAGCCCGAGCGAACCGCCCTGCGGGAAACCGGCGTTGCCGTTGTGCGCGGCGGCCAGCGTGTACAGGTACGGCAGCAGCGGGAAGCCGGCCGGCTCCTGGAGGAACATGTTGGGCAGGGCCCGCCGGAGCAGCGGGTCCTGGAAGCGGTCGGCGAAGCCCCGCATCGGGGTGGTCGCGGTGCGCCAGAACAGCCGGAACGCGGGCAGGACGGCGCGCGCGGTGCGCAGGCGCTGGGCCGCCGTCCGCAGTGGCGGGGGCGTGACCTCCCAGGGCAGGTCGAGCGCGGCGAAGCGGCGGAAGTCCTTGCAGAAGGAGCGGATCAGCGGCGCGTCGGCCGGGGAGGTCTCCAGCAGGTGCCGTTCGAGCCGGTCGGGGTCGTTGTAGAAGGTGACGGCCCGGCCGTGCTCGTCGACGACGCGGTTGAAGACGTCGAACTCGGTCACCGACTTGCCGTCCAGCGCGCCGAGTTCGCGCCACACCTGGTGGCCGCCGGCGCCCGGTGCGGTGCCGATCAGCCAGTCGATGCAGTAGTCGAAGAGGTAGCCGTCGCGGGACCACGCGGTGCAGCAGCCGCCGGGCAGCACGTGCTTCTCGAAGATGCGCGTCTCCATGCCGCTCATCTGCGCGTAGCAGCCGGTGGCGAGGCCCGCGATGCCCGCGCCGATGACGATCACCCGGGGCGGGCCGCCGGGAGGGCGCTCCCGGGCGGTCCAGTCCGGGCCGCGGTCAGGCGTGGCCATCGGCGCCGCCTCCGGCCAGGATCGTGCCCGCCAACTCGGCGTTCCGGGCCGCGAATTCGCCGTCCATCATCTCGGCGTGGGTGCCGTGCCCGCCGAGCACCGCGGTGCCGGCGGTGGAGGCGCCCTGCCAGGACCCGCCCGAGCCGCCCGTGTGGAGGACCACCTGCTCGCGGTCGCAGACCACGGTGAGCGGAGCGGCGACGGTGCCGGTGTTGGGTGTTCGGCTGCAGAACTCCAGGTAGTCCCGGGCCTGTTCGAGGGTCTCCTGGGCGACGATCGTCGACCCGGTGTGCCGATGCAGGTGCTCGCGGAGCTCCCGCTCGAACGCGGCGAGGTGCTCCTCGCCGAGCGCGTAGGCCTCCGTGATCCGGTAGGAGTCCAGGACGACGACGGCGCTCACCGCGCGGCCGCGCCGCTCCAGCTCCTTGGCCACCTCGAAGGCGAGGTTGCCGCCGAGCGAGTAGCCGAGCAGGGCGTACGGGCCGTCCTCGTGCAGCGCCTCGACGAGGTCCGCGTACCGGGCCGCCTTGTCGTCCCCGGAGAGGTAGTTGAAGGCGGCGATCCGGTGGCCGGGCAGGTGCGCGGCGAGCTGGCGGTAGACCAGGCCGTGCCCGCCGGCGGGCGGGAAGCAGAACACCGTCCGCTCGGGCGGCGCGTCCCGGTTGAACCACAGGTGGGGCTCGCCGCCCGCCGCCTCGCCGGTGATGATCTGCTCGACGGCGCGCGCCATGCCGTGCAGGGTGGTGACCGCGAAGAGCCGGCCGACCGGGACGGCGATGTTGAACTCGGTCCGCAGGTGGTGGATGAGCTCGATCAACCGGATGGAGCTGCCGCCGAGTTCGAAGAAGTCGTCCTGCAGGCCGACCCCGTCCACCCCGAGCAGCGCCTCCCAGTGGGCGGCCATCCGGGTCTCGTAGAGCGTGACCGGGGGCTCGTGCCGGTCGCCGCCGGCCTCGACGCGCGGTTCCGGCAGCGCGGCGAGGTCGACCTTGCCGCTCGACGTCAGTGGCAGGGCGGGCAGTTCGGTGAACCAGGACGGGATCATGAAGGTGGGCAGCCGCTCGGACAGGTGGCGCCGCAGCTCGCCGCGGTCCAGTACGGAACCCTCCGCCGGGACGCAGTACGCGCACAGGACGGCCTCGCCTGCCACGTCCTGACGGATCGTCACGCACACCTGCGCCAGTTCCGGCCGGTCGGCCAACTGGGCCTCGACCTCGCCGAGTTCGATCCGGTGGCCGCGCACCTTCACCTGATTGTCGATCCGGCCGAGCAGGTGCGCGGTGCCCCCGGCGTCCCAGTGGCCGAGGTCGCCGGTGCGGTAGAGCCGGACCGGGCCGTCCAGGTCGAGGGTGGTGAAGCGCTCGGCGGTCTGCCCGGGGTCGTTCGGGTACCCGTCGGCCACGCCCGCGCCGCCGATCCACAGTTCGCCGGGGACGCCTGGCGGCACCGGCTCGCCGTGGCGGTCGAGGATGTAGAGCGCGCTGTTGGGGAACGGCCGCCCGATGGGCACCATCCGGCCCGGCTCCAGGGCGTCCACCGGCCCCTCGAAGTAGGTGCTGTCCACGCTGGCCTCGGTCAGGCCGTAGGAGTTGACCACCCGGGTCCGCGGGCCGCACAGGGCGCTCAGCCGGGCGTGCTCGCCGGTCTTCCAGAGGTCGGAGCCGACGACCAGCAGCCGCAGGAAGTCCAGCCGCAGGCCCTCGCGTTCGCAGTGGGCGAGCAGGGCGCGGGCCACCGCCGGGACGAACTCACCGCCGTCGACGGCCTCTTCGCGCATCGTCCGGTACAGCCGGGCGGGGTCGAAGAGCAGCTCGCGGTCGACCAGGACGAGCGTGCCGCCCGAGCCGAGCGCCCGGGCGAGGTCGCCGGTGAAGACGTCGAAGGAGACGCCGGCCATCTGCAGGTGCACCCGGACGTCGGTGTCCAGCCGGTACTCGGCCCGCCAGCCCGCGGCGACCGCGGCGAGGCTGCGGTGGGCCACCCGGACGGCCTTCGGGCGGCCGGTCGAGCCGGAGGTGTGGATCACGTACGCGGGCCGGTCCGGGTCGGTGCCGGGCAGCGGGGCGTCCTCGGCCGCCGGCACCGCCAGGTCCTCCAGGGTCACCAGCGGGACGGGCAGCCCCGCCGGGGCCGGGAGCTCCTGGTCGACGACGACGAGGACGGCGCCCGCGTCGGCGACCTGGTAGGCGAGGCGGTCGGCCGGGTGCCCGGGGTCGAGCGGCAGGTAGGCCGCGCCCGCCCGCCAGACCGCGAGCAGCGTGCCGATCAGCTCGGGCGACTTGGCCAGGCAGACCGCCACCACCGAGCCCTCCCGCACGCCGAGTTCGCGCAGCCGCAGGGCGGCCCGCTGGGAGCGGTGGTCGAGCTCCGCGTAGGTGAGCCGCCGCGCCTCGCCGGGCCCCGTGCGGCCGGGCGCCACCACGGCGACGGCCTCGGGGTGTTCTGCGGCGGCCTTGGCGAACAGGTCGGGCAGCGGCACGTCGTGGTCCAGGACGCGTCCGGCGCCGCTGAACTCGGTGAGCACGAGCCTCCGTTCGTCCGCGCCGAGCATCGGCAGCCGGTCGGTGGGCCGCTCGGCGGCGGCGCGCGTCATGGCGTCCACGAGGTTGCGGTAGTGCCCGGCCATCCGCTCGACGGTCGGGGCGTCGAAGAGGTCGGAGTTGTACTTGAACACGCAGTGGAAGCAGCCGTCCGCCGCCTCCTCGTAGGCGGAGAGCGTCAGGTCGAACTGTCCCTCCTCCTCGGGCAGTTCGATGTAGTCGAGGCGGTAGCCGTCGCGCTCGACGGCGACCTTGTGGGTGAGCAGGATGAACATCGCCTGGAACACCGCCGAGCGGCTGGGGTCGTGCTGGAGCCCCAACTGCTCGACCAGCAGCACGAACGGGTACTCCTGGTTGTCCAGCCCGCCGAGCACCGTCGCCCGGACCCGCCCCAGCAGCTCGGCGACCGTCGGCTCCCCGGCCAGGCTCACGTGCAGCGGCAGCGGGTTGACGAAGTACCCGTAGACGGAGGCGAATTCCTCTTGCGTGCGCCCGGTCACCGGGCTGCCGACGATGATGTCCTCCTGCCCGGACCAGCGGTTCAGCAGCAGGTAGTAGGCGCTCAGCAGGACCATGAACGGCGTGGCGTTGTGCGCGCGGGCCAGCTCGTGCACACGCGCACTGAGCTCGGCGTCCAGCTGGAAGAAGACCGACGCGCCGTTGTGCGTCTGCACGGCCGGCCGGGGCCGGTCGGTGGGCAGGCTGAGGATCGGCACCTCGGCGGGCAGGTGGCCGCGCCAGTAGTCGAGCATCCGGCGGGCCTCGGGACCGGCCAGGAAGCGGTTCTGGTGGTTGAGGAAGTCGAGGTAGCGGGCGGGCACCGGCGGCAGCTCGGGCGTGCGGCCCGCCGTCAGCGCCTCGTAGACCTCGAACAGCTCCTCGATGAAGGTGAACGTCGAGATCGCGTCCGACACGATGTGGTGGACGGCCTTCATCAGCACCCAGTGCTCCGGCCCGCGCCGGAACATCCGCAGCCGCACCAGCGGGTCGCGCTCCAGGTCGTACGGCTTGCGGTACTCCGCGACGATCAGGTCCCGGACCTCCGCCCAGGGCCGGCCCTCGACGTCGACCAGCGCCGTGTCGACGACGGCCTCGTCCCGGATCCGCTGCACCGGGCGGCCCTCCTCCGCGGTGAAGGCGGCGCGCAGCGCGGGGTGGCGGGCGACGACGGCGCGGAAGGCCTCGGCGAACAGGCCGGGGTCGATCGCGGTGCGGACCTCGACGGCGCCGCCGATGTTGTAGGCGAAGCCGTCGGGGTGGAGCTGCTTGAGGAACCAGAGCGCCTTCTGGTTGTGGGTGAGCGGGTAGCACCGCTCGTCGGTGTGCAGGTCGACGGCCGGGCGCGCGGCCGTGCCGTCGTCGGCGGCCAGGGCGGCGAGGCCGTCGTGCAGGAGGTCCAGCAGTTCGCCGGCCGGGCCGTTGCTCAGCAGGGCCACCACCGGCAGCGCGACGCCGAGTTCGCCGAGGACGCGGGCGCGCAGCTCCATGGCGAGCAGCGAGTCCAGGCCGTGCGCGCCGAGCCGGGTGTCCTCGTCGATCCGCTCGGCGCCGATCCGCAGCACCGCGGCGACGGCGGCGGCGAAGCGCTCGGCGACCAAGGCACGGCGGCCCGCCGGGTCGGCGGCGCGGAAGGCGGCCAGGAGGCCGCCGGTCTCGGCCTGGGCGGGTTCGGCGGCGTCGGCCGCCAGGTCGGCGACGAGCGGCGGCGGCGCGGGGTACCAGGCGAGGAAGACCGGCCAGTCGACGACGGTCGCGACGAGCAGCTGGGCCCGGTCCTGCCCGATCACCCGTTCCAGGACGGCGGTGCCGGCCTCGGGCGGGAGCGAGCTCATGCCGCGGGCGTCCCGGTAGTGGGCGACGAGGCCGAGCTCCTCGATCATGCCGGTGGCCCACGGGCCCCAGTCGAGGCTGATCGCGGGCAGGCCGTCGGCGCGGCGGTGGTGGGCGAGCGCGTCGAGGAAGGCGTTGCCCGCCGCGTAGTTGGTCTGTCCGGCGGTGGTGAGCAGGGAGGCGACGGAGGCGAACAGCACGAAGTGGTCGAGCGGTTCGTCGCGGAGCAGCCGGTGCAGGAGGTGGCCGCCGGCCACCTTGGGCAGGTAGCCGGCGTCGAAGGCCGCGCGGTCCATCTGCGGGAGCAGGGTGTCGCGGACCTGTCCGGCGAGGTGGAACGCGCCCCGGACCGGCGGGAGTTGGCGGTCCCGGTAGTCGGCGAGCCAGGCGCCGAGGGCGGTCTCGTCGGTGACGTCCACGGGCGCCACGAGGGCCTCGGTGCCGAGTGCCTCCAGCTCGCGCAGGAAGGCGATGCGGGCACCGGCCGGGCTGTCGGGGTCGGTGTGGCGCCACTGGTCGCGCTCGGGCAGGGCGGTGCGGCCGAGCAGGATCAGCCGCCGGGCGCCGCGCCGCACGAGGGTGCGGCACAGCAGCCGGCCGAGGGCGCCGAACGCCCCCGTGACGAGGTAGCTGCCGTCGGGCCGCAGGCTCAGCGGCAGCGGCTTGGTGAGCCCCTCGGCGGGGCGCAGCCGGCTGGTGAGGCGGCGGCCGCCGCGCAGGGCGATCTCCTGCTCGCCGTGCGCGGCCGACGCGGTCAGTTCGCGCAGCAGCGCGTCGACCTCGTCGAGCAGGTCCGTGGGGGCGTCGAGGCCGATCGGCCTTCCGTGCCCGGTGGCGCCGTCCAGGTCGATCAACGTGCCGCGCTGGGCGACGAGTTCCTGTTGCCACAGCACCCGGCCGAGGCCCCAGGCGGGGGCGCCGAGCGGTTCGACGCGGTCGTCGGGGCCGGTGGCCTGGGTGCCGCGGGTGACGATGTGCAGCCGTCCGTCCGGTCGCGCGGCGGGCAGGGCCTGGGCGAGGGCGACGAGCGAGTAGGCGCCGAGGCCGGCGAGGCGGTCGAGGTCGGTGTGGAGGGAGTCGTCCAGGCGGGGCTGGTCGAGGTTCCAGAGGTGGGCGACGGTGCGGAACGCGGGGTCGAGGTCGGCGAGGAGGCGGGTGAAGTCCTCGGCCGCCTCGGGGCGGACGGTGGAGCCGTCGGGGGTGTGCCGGTAGCCGTCGCCGGGCCGCACGAGGTGGCAGCGGATGCCGCGCTCCCCCGCCCGGGCGGCCAGGCGTTCGGCGAGGCCGCCCGCGTCGGCGAGCAGGACGAGGCCTCCGGCGTCGGTCTCCTCGGGCTCCCCGGCCTCCTCGGGCCCCTGCGCCTCCTCGGACTCCTGTGCCTCCACCCAGGCGAGTTCGGTGAGCCAGCCGTCGATGGTGGCGAGGCCCACGGAGGAGGCGGCGCGGGCGACGTCGGCGACGCGGAAGCCGGTGATCCGGCCGAGCGGGGCGCCGTCCTCGGCGTACACGGCGAGGTCGCCGAGGAGCTCGTCCCCGGTGTCGCGGGTGACGGTCGCGTGGGCCCAGACCGGCTGGTCGCCGACCGGGCCGAGGCGCACCTCGCCGATCGACACCGGCAGCCGTACGCCGTCGCCGTCGCCCTGGAGCACCTGGGCGGCGAGGAGCGTCTGGAAGCACGCGTCGAGCAGCACCGGGTGCACGTGGTGGCCGGCGGCGTCCTCGACCGTGGGGCTGATCCGGGCGAGCGCCTCGCCGGGTGCCGTCCACACCTCGTCGACGGCCTGGAAGGCGGGGCCGTAGTGGTAGCCCCGGGCGGCCAGCGCGCGGTAGCAGTCGGCCTTCCCGTGACGGGTGCCGCGCGCGCGGACAGCGTCGGCGTCGAGCGCGGGCCCGTGGGCGCGGCGCTGGCCGGTGCGGATCCGGCCGCTCGCGTGCACCACCGGGTCGGCGCCGGCGGGCAGCGACGCGACGCCGAACCGGCCGTCGTCCGGGAGGAAGGAGAACTGCGCCCTGGTGGGCTCCGCGTCGGAGAGCACCAGCGCCCGGGCGAGGTCGACGTCGGCGAGCACCGCGTCCGTCCCGCCGGTCAGCGTCCGGACGGCCTGGGCGGCCATCTCCAGGTAGCCCGCGGCCGGGAACACCGCGCTGCCCTCGATGCGGTGGTCGGACAGGTACGGCAGCTTCTCGACGTCGAGCGCGTTCTCCCAGGTGGGCTGCGCGGCGGCGGTCCGGCGGCCGAGCAGCGGGTGGTCCGACTCGCCGCGGCGGACCTGCTCGACCGGCTTCGGCTCGGCCCAGTACCGGTCGCGCCGCCACGGGTAGCAGGGCAGCGGCACCGGGCGGCCGGCCGGGTGGAGGGCCGGCCAGGACGGCTCCACCCCGAGGGTGTGCAGCTCGGCGAGGGTGCGGGCGACGCGCTCGGGCTCGTCCTCGCGGCGGCGGACGGAGGGCAGCGCGCGGACGTCCGGGTCGCGGTCCGCCAGGCACTCGCGGATCGCGTGGCCGAGCACCGGGTGCGGGCCGACCTCCAGGTACAGCCCGTACCCGTCCTCGGCCATCAGCTCGACGGCGGCCTTGAAGCGCACCGGGTGGCGGACGTTGCGCCACCAGTACGCGGCGTCGAGCTCGGGCCCGAGGGCGCGGCCCTCGTCGGCGGTCAGGTAGAGCGGGACCTGCGCCGCGCGCGGCTTGATGCCCGCGAGCGCCGTCAGCAGCTCCTCGCGGATCGGGTCCATCCGCACGCTGTGGTAGGGGACTTCGACGTCCAGGAACTTCGCGAACACCCGCTCCTGCCGCAGTTCCTCGGCGAGGGCGCCGAGCGCGTCGGCGTCGCCCGCGAGGGTGACCGCGCTCGGCCCGTTCACGGCCGCCAGCGACACCCGCTCGCGGTGCGGGCGGATCCGGCGCTCCGCGTCGGCCTCCGGCAGGCCGACGGCGAGCATCGTGCCCGTCCCGGCGAGGCGATGCTGGAGGCGGCTGCGGTGCAGCACCACCGTGACGGCGTCGGCCAGGTCGTACACCCCGGCCTCGTGGAACGCGGCGACCTCGCCGGTGCTGTGCCCGACGACCGCGTCCGGCCGCAGGCCGCGGCTCCGCCACAGCGCCGAAAGACCGACCTGGAGAGCGAAGTTGGCGGTCTGCGCGAGCCAGGTCTCGGCCATCCGCGACTCGTCCTCGCCGCGGGCGAGTTCGTCGAGCAGCGACCACCCGGCCTGCGCGCGGATCTCCCGGTCGCAGGCGTCGACGGCCTCGCGGTAGACCGGCTCGCTCGCGTACAGCCCGCGACCCATCGCCCACCACTGCGGCCCCATGCCGGTGAACACCCAGGCCAACCGGCGCTGTCGGCGCTCGCGGGCCCGCCCCTGGACCACCCGGGGGTGCGGTTCGCCGCGCTCGTACGCGGCCAGCGCCTCGTCCAGGGACTCCCGGGAGGCGTACGCGACGGCGAGGCGCTCGGGCAGGTGCTCGCGCCGGTGCGCGAGGGTGTGCGCGAGGTCCACGAGGTCCGTGCCGTCGGCGAGTTCGCGGCGGATGCCGGCGGCCAGCTCGGGCAGTGCGGCCGCGTCGCGGGCGCTCAGCGGTAGCACCGTGCACGCCGGCGCGGGCAGTGCCGCGGGATCCGGGGCGACGGGCTCGCGCGGCGGCGGCTCCTCCAGCAGGACGTGCGCGTTGGTGCCGCCGAAGCCGAAGGAGTTGACCCCCGCCCGCGCCGGCCCCTCGTGCTCGGGCCAGTCGACGGCGGTGCGCGGGATCTCGAACGGCAGCGCGTCGAGGTCGATGTCGGGGTTCGGCCGCTCCAGGTTGATGTGCGGCGGGATCCGCCGGTGCTCGAGCGCCAGCGCCGTCTTGATCAGCCCGGCCACTCCGGCGGCGGACTCGGCGTGCCCGATGTTGGTCTTGACCGAGCCGACGTAGCAGCGTTCCCCCGGCCGCCGCCCGACCGCGAGCACCCGGCCGAGCGCATTGGCCTCGATCGGGTCGCCGACCGGGGTCGAGGTGCCGTGCGCCTCGACGTACTGCAGGCCGCCGGGCCGCACCCCGGCCTCGGCGCACACCCGCTCGATCAGCGTGACCTGGGCGTCCGCCCGCGGCACGGTGATGCCGTTGGTGCGGCCGTCCTGGTTGACGCCGCTGCCGATGATCACCGCGTGCACCGGGTCGCCGTCGCGCAGCGCGTCCGACAGCCGGCGGAGCACCACCACGCCGACGCCCTCGGCCCGCACGTACCCGTCGGCGGCGGCGTCGAAGGCCCGCGAGCGGCCGTCCGCCGAGAGGAACCCGCCCTTCGTCTCGCCGATCGTGTACTGCGGCGCCATGTGCAGCAACGTGCCGCCGGCCAGGGCGAGTTCGGTCTCGCCGCGGAGCAGGCTCTGGCAGGCCAGGTGCACCGCGACCAGCGAGGAGCTGCACGCGGTGTCGATCGAGACGCTCGGGCCGCGGAAGTCGAAGCAGTGCGAGATCCGGTTCGACACCATCGTCATCATGGTGCCGGTGGCGGTGTGCGCGGCGAGCGTCTCGAAGCCGAGGTCGGCGAACTGGAGGATCTTGTAGTCCAGGGTGAACGCGCCGACGTACACCCCGACGTCCCGGCCCGCGAGCTCCGACGGCCGCTGCCCGCCGTCCTCCAGCGCCTCCCAGGTGACCTCCAGCAGCTTGCGCTGCTGCGGGTCCATGTAGGCGGCCTCGCGCGGGCTGATGCCGAAGAACTCCGGGTCGAAGGTGTCGAAGCCGTCGATGTACCCGCCCCGGCCGCCGATCAGCCGCCCCGGTTTGGCCCGGTCCCGGCTGCCCAGCGACGCGACGTCGTAGCGGTCGGCCGGCGTCGGGACGAGACAGTCCCGGCCCGCCAGCAGGTTGCGCCAGTACGACCGGTGGTCGTTGGCGTGGCCGGGCAGGCGGCAGCCGATCCCGGTGATCGCGATCCGTTCGCTGGGCACGTCGAGGGGCGAGGAGGTCATGGTCCAATCCGGGGGTTCGGTTCGCGTTCACGAAATTCCCTGGACGGAGAAACTCGTTTCGACTGCGAACACGCGGTCCTATGGAAATCCGATTCCTAAGAAAATCCGATCACTACTGCCGGCGGGCACAGCGCGATTTCTCACGCCCCGAATAATCCGGCAGAGACGGATGGAAGCGGACATCTGACCCGACGGGCAATGGCGGACAGCACGCGCTCCCAGGCTTTTCGATGGCGGACGAACGGAAACGCCAGTGATGCTAGCCGGAGGCACCCACTACGAAGCTGATTCGACGTGCGGATTACACGAATGGCGGAATATTCCAGAGCGTCTTTGACGATCTTCTGGATCGATCGTGCACACCCCGGCAAAGCTGGTGGCAGACCCATTGGCCACGAACCCCGCCCACGGGGCCGCCGGAGGATCCATGTCCATCGATGAGCGCACGCTGATTCCCCTGCACCGCCGGAAGTCCGCCGCGCACGGCGCGCCCCGGCTCACCGCGCTGCCTAACGGCACGCCCGCCTGGCTGATCACCCGCTACCCCGACGTCCGGCAGGTGCTCACCGACCCGGCGTTCGGGCGGGCCGCGCTGTTCGCACCGGACGCCCCCTCGCTCGGTTCCGTCTCCGGCCTGGAGGGCGATCCCGGCTTCATCAGCAACATCGACGGCCCGGAGCACCGGCAGCTGCGCGCCCTCATGCAGCAGGCCTTCACCCGCAAGGCCATCGACGCGTGGACCCCCTGGCTGACCTCCGTGGTCGAGCGGCTCGTCGACGACGTGGTCGACCAGGGCCCCCCGGCCGACCTGGTCGCCTCGCTCACCATGCCGCTGCCGGTCGACGTGATCAGCCGCCTGATGGGCGTGGAGGACGTCGACCGGCGGCGGCTGCGCCACTGGACCGACCACCTGTTCGCCGACCGCAGCCAACCCGTCGACGAAGTCCGGGCGGTGCTGGCCGAGTTCTACGCCTTCGCCGCCGAACTCCTGGACCGGCGGCGGCGCGAGCCCGGGGAGGACCTGGTCAGCCGCATGGTGGCGGCGGCCGACCAGCAGGGCGGCATCTCCGAGGAGCGCATGGTCAAGCTGATCTGCGGGCTGATCGCCGGCGGCCACGAGACGACCGTCGCCACGCTCGGCAACTTCCTGGTCTACCTGCTCGACGAGCGCCCGGACGCCTGGCCGCGGCTCACCTCGGAAGACGCCGCCCAAGCGGCCGCCGACCGGCTGCTGCACACCATCCCGCTCGGCGAGGGGCAGGGCGCCCTGCGCCGGTCCGTCCGGGAGGTGGTGGTCGGCGGGGTGACGATCCCGGCCGGCGCGGTGGTGCTCCTGGACCGGTGGAGCGCCAACCAGGACCCCGAGGTCTTCACCACCGGCCTGCCCGACGGACTCTTCGAGCCGCTGGAGGCTCCGACGCTCGTCTTCAGCGCCGGACCGCACCACTGCCTGGGAGCCTGGCTCTCCCGCCTCGAACTGCGCCTCGCGCTCCACCGCCTCGCCACCCGCCTCCCGGGCCTGCGGCTCGCCGAGCCGGTCGAGGCCATCGAGTGGCGCTGCGTGTTCTCCACCCGCAGCCCGCGCCGGCTCACGGTGACGTGGTGACGCCGGGCGGGTGACCAGGCGCCCGACCAGGCTTCAGCAGGCGCAGGAGATTCCCGAGCGCGGGGCCGTCAGGTCGTCGATCGGCCGCTGCTCGGTGCCGTTGTCGGTGTCGTACGCGAAGCCCTCGCGGGCCCAGTACTCGAAGCCGCCGAGCATCTCCTTCACCCGGTAGCCGAGGCGGGCGAAGGCGAGGGCGGCCCGGGTGGCGCCGTTGCAGCCGGGGCCCCAGCAGTAGGTGACGACGGTGGCCCCGCGGTCGACCAGCCGCGGGGCCAGCTCCGGGATGCGGGCGGTGGGCAGGTGCAGGGCGCCCGGGATGCGGCCCTGGGACCACGCCACCTCGCTGCGCGAGTCGACGACGACCAGACCCGGGACACCGGCCAGCAGGTCGGCGCGCACGTCCGAGACGTCGGCCTCGAAGGTGAGGCGGGAGAGGAAGTGGGCGGCGGCGAGGGCCGGGTCGGCGGCGGGGACGGAGAGGACGGCGCTGGTCATCGGGGTGCTCCTGGGGTGGTGGCTCGGTGCGATGTGCTCATCCTGGCCCGCGCCCCGACCCGCCCACGAGTGTCGTGATCGCCTGTCTTCGTCAAGATCCCGCCAGCTCCCGATGGGCCGTACCAGGGAGCTTTCAGGACCCCGCCAGCTCCGCGAGCCGGTGCGCCTCCACCGGCCGGTGCGCAGCCAACCGCTCGCGCAGGCCGCGCAGTTCGCGCCCGACCAGCGCCGGCAGGACCTCCTCCGGTGCCGCCTCCAGCGTGCGGCCGAGCAGCGCGACGGCGGCCTGCGGGTCGTGCGCGCACGCGTGACAGTCGGCGACCCGGACGGTGAACAGCAGCCGCGTGGACGGCAGTTGGGCAGACCCGAGGAGGTGCAGCGCGCTCTCCGCGGCGGCCAGCGCGTGCCGGGCGAGCACCGGGTCGCCGACGGCGGCGGCAACATCCCGCAGGGCCGCAGCCGCGCCGGACTCGACCCGCATCCGCATGGAGGCGATGGAGAGCCACGGCGCGTCGGCCTCGTCGCGCGGCCCGATGTGGTCGAGGTGGAGCCGGGCGCGGCCGATGTGCCGGACGGTCTCGCGGACGTCGCCGGTCAGCGCGTGCGCCCTGGCCCGGCCGATCTGGCCCATCGCCGCCGCCCAGTGCCGCCCGGGCGCGACCCGGCCGGTCTCGCGGGCGTAGCCGAGGGCGGCCGCCGGGTCGCCGTCGAGCCGCGCCAGGGTGCTCATGTCGCTGAGCGCGGCGACCTGGGTAGCCGTGTCGCCGGCGAGTTCGGCCCAGGTGAGCGCCCGGTCGAAGCAGGCCATGGCGGTCGCGTTGCGGCCGCCCTGCATGCGCAGCGCGCCGGCGGCGTGCGCGTACTCGGCGGCGAGGCGGGCCAGCGGGCGCCGCTGCTCGGCGGAGGCGGACGCGGAGGCGAGCCGGGCGAGGACGGCGCGCAGGGTCCGCTCGACGGCGGCGGCGAGGCCGGGGTGGGCGGCGGCCTCGCCGGAGCGCAGCCGGGCGGCGAGGAGCCCGGTGAGGGCGTGTGCGGTGTCGGCGTCCAGGGGTGGCGGGGCGGCGGGGTCGGCCGCGCAGAACCCGGCGTGCAGGGCGGCGAGTTCGGCGGGAGCGGGCACGGCGCAGCCGTCGGCGCCGTGGAGGGGGCAGAGCAGTCCGTAGTCGGGCAGGCGGCGCGGCGGCGCGCACCACGGGGCTTGCGGGCCGCGCTCGTCGGGGTCGCCGGGCAGCGGCGGGCGGGTGAGGCCGGGGGCGAACGGCAGGACGGCGGCGTTGAGTTCGGCCTCCTCGGCCCGCGCGAGGGCGCCGCGCAGTTCGCCCCCGGCGGCGAGGAGGTCGTCGAGCCGGTCGGCGACGCGCGGGGTGACCCGGCGGGTGCCGTGCTCGATCTTGCTGACGGCAGTGTGGTCGTAGCCGATGCCGGCGCCGAGCTGGGCCTGGGTGAGTCCGGCCCGCCGCCGCCAGTGGCGCAGCCGGGCGCCGAACTCGCGCCAGGGCCCGTCCGGCTGGGGCGTCGACGGCTGGGGTGCGGACGGCCGGGCCGACGACGGCCGGGTCGTCGACGGCTGGGGCGCGGCCACCCGGTTCCGGTGCACGGCTGCCTCCCGCGGTAGCGCTCCAACCCCGGCCCCCGGGACGTTCACGGACCGTCCGACGATGAGGACGGTACTCGATGGCACGCGATCCGTACATGACGTGGTCTCAACCAATTCGGGCTTCCGGACGACCCCGGGCGGACCCCCGGCGCCTTGACGGAATTTGCCAACCCTTGGGCACCTCCGCACCGCCCATTGACCCGGCCATGACGACATGTGAGGGTTCCGGCACCCGAGCGCGGACGGCCCGCAGCGAACGGCCGTCCCCCAGACGCGGCCCGCGGAACGCACCACCACGCACCACCACGCCGTCCACGGTCGAGGACCCCCACGTTCGAGGAGCCTCGATGCAACGCAGACTGACCACGGGCCGGTTGCTCACCACGGCGACCACCCTGACCGTGCTGGCCGGCCTGATCGCCGCCACCGGCGCCGGGCCGGCCGCCGCCGCGGACCCAGGTCCCTCCGCCGCCCCGCCCAATGCCCTGGCCGCCGCCGTCAACGCCGCCGACGCCGCCGCGGCGGCCGGCCTGGACGCCCTCGCCAAGGGCCCCGGCGAGACGTACGAACGGCGGGCCGTCACCCCCTGGCTGAACGGCCTCTACTCCGTCGCCTACGAGCGCAGTTACCGCGGCCTGCCCGTGGTCGGCGGCGACGCCGTCGTCATAGCCGACGGCCAGGGGCGCGTCCAGGGCCTCCAGTCCGCGGCCACCGGCCCGGTCGGCGGCTCGACGACCCCGCAGGTGAGCGCCGCGCACGCGGAGCAGACGGCCCGCACCCGGCTCGCCGCCGTCGACTCGGTGGACGCGCGCCGGCTCGTCGTCCGGGTCAAGGACGGCGCCGGACGGCTCGCCTGGGAGACCGTCCTGACCGGCCGCACCGACAGCGCGCCCAGCAAGCTGCACGTGTTCGTCGACGCCGCCACCGGCGAGGTGATCGACAGCTACGACGACGTCCGTGCGGGCACCGTCAACAGCAAGTGGAACGGCCCCGGACCGCTCACCATCAACACCACCAACTCCGGTGGCTCGTACAGCCTGCGCGACCCCAACCGGCCCGGCCTCAGCTGTTCCGACTACGACACCGGGCAGGTGCTCACCAAGTCCTCCGACTCCTGGGGCACCGGCGACCCGTCCAGCAGGGAGACCGGCTGCGGCGACGCCATGTGGGCCGCCCAGACCGAGTGGAACATGCTCCGCGACTGGCTCGGACGCAACGGCCACGACGGCAACGGCGGCAGCTGGCCGGTCAAGATGGGCCTGAACGACGTCAACGCCTACTGGGACGGCAGCTCCGTCTCCATCGGCCACAACCAGGGCGGCGAGTGGATCGCCGCGCAGGACGTCGTCGGCCACGAGTTCGGCCACGGCATCGACCAGTACACCCCCGGCGGCGCCAACAACGAGAACGGCCTCGGCGAGGGCACCGGCGACATCTTCGGCGCGCTCACCAAGGAGTACGCCAACCAGCCCTCGCCCTACGACTACCCCGACTACCAGGTCGGCCGGGAGGCCAACCTGCTCGGCCAGGGCCCGATCCGCAGCCTCTACCAGCCCTCGCTCGTCAACAACGACCCCGACTGCTACTCCTCGTCGATCCCGAGCACCGAGGTGCACGCGGCGGCCGGCCCGCTCAACCACTGGTTCTACCTGCTGAGCCTCGGCTCCAACCCCGGTGGCGGCAAGCCCACGAGCCCCACCTGCAACGGCTCCGCGGTCACCGGCATCGGCGTCAAGCAGGCCGGGCAGGTCTTCTACGGCGGCATGCTGCTCAAGACCAGCGGCATGACGTACAAGCGCTACCGCACCACCACCCTGACCGCCGCCAAGAACCTCGACCCCACCTGCGGCTTCTACAACCGCACCAAGGCGGCCTGGGACGCGGTCAGCGTGCCCGCGCAGAGCGGCGACCCGAGCTGCACGCCGTCCGGCAACAACGACTTCTCGCTCGCCCTCGGCCCGGCGTCCGGCTCCGTCCAGCCCGGCTCCTCGACCACGGCGACGGTCAGCACCGCCGTCACCTCGGGCACCGCGCAGAACGTCGGCCTGACCGCCTCCGGCGCGCCGGCCGGCGTCACGGCCACCGTCTCGCCGTCCTCCGTGCAGACCGGCTCCTCCGCGACCCTGACCCTGTCCGCCTCCTCGGGCGCCCCGGCCGGGACGTACGTCATCACCGTCACCGGCACCGCCGGCGCGGCCACCCACACCGCCCAGTACACCCTGACGGTCGGCGGCGGCACGCCCGGCGGACCCGCGCCCGACATCGACGTCGCGAAGATCCAGGCCGACCTCGCCCAGCTCAACACCATCGCCGACCAGAACGGCGGCAACCGCCGGGCCGGCAGCGCCGGCCACAGCCAGTCCGTCGCGTACATCAAGGGCAAGCTCCAGGCCGCCGGCTACACCGTCGCCGAACAGACCTGCAGCTCCTGCGACTACCCGTCCAGCAACCTGGTCGCCGACTGGCCCGGCGGCCCCGCCGACCAGGTCACCATGCTCGGCGCCCACCTCGACAGCGTCCAGGCCGGCCCCGGCATCAACGACAACGGCTCCGGCTCGGCCACCCTGCTGGAGAACGCCCTCGCCCTCGCCCAGCAGAACCCGGCCATGACCAGGCACGTCCGCTTCGCGTGGTGGACCGGCGAGGAGCAGGGCCTCCAGGGCTCCCGCTCCTACGTCGGCCAGCTGAGCTCCGCCCAGCGCTCCGCGATCAAGGCCTACTACAACTTCGACATGGTCGGCTCGCCCAACGCCGGCTACTTCATCAACAACATCACCACCGCGCCCGCCGCCCCCATGAAGGCGTACTGGGACTCGCTCAACCTCCAGCCCGAGGAGAACGTCGAGGGCCAGGGCCGCTCCGACGACTACTCCTTCCAGCAGGCCGGCATCGCCACCTCCGGCTACGCGGCCGGCGCGGACGCCGTCAAGACGGCGGCGCAGGCGGCCAAGTGGGGCGGCACCGCGAACCAGTCCTACGACTCCTGCTACCACCAGTCCTGCGACACCAGCGGCAACATCGACCCGACGGCCCTGAAGCGCAGCGCCAACGGCGTCGCGTACACCATCTGGAAGACCTCGGTCGGCGGCACCGCCCCGTCCAACGACTTCTCGGTGTCCGTCAACCCGGCCAACGGCTCGGTGACGCCCGGCGGTTCGGCCACGGCCTCCGTCTCGACCGCCACCACGTCCGGCTCCGCGCAGAAGGTCAACCTGTCGGCGAGCGGCGCCCCGGCGGGCGTGACGGTCTCCTTCAGCCCGGCCTCGGTGCAGTCCGGCGGCTCGTCGACCATGACGGTCGCCGCCTCCTCCTCGGCCGCCGCCGGCACCTACACCATCACGGTGACCGGCACCGGCACCGCCACCCATACCACCACCTACTCCCTGACCGTCGGGAGCAGCAACCCCGGCGGCACCTGGACCCCCGGCACCACCTACCAGGCCGGCGACGTCGTCACGTACAACGGCGCAAGCTACCGCTGCATCCAGGGCCACACGGCCCAGGCCGGCTGGGAACCGCCCATCGTCCCGGCCCTCTGGCAGCGCATCTGACGTCTCTGACGCGCAGAGGGGAAAAAGAGCTGCGCCGCGGCCCGTCGAGGGGGACGGACCGCGGCGCAGCCGCGCGCGTTGATGACGAGAGGAGAGCACCGGGTCCCGTCGTCATTCCATGATCGCCACTGCCCTGCCATAGAGTTCCGTCCGGATCCGACGGACCGACAGCCGCCGCACCGAGGAGCAGCCCGTGGCCACCGAAGCGCTTTCCGTTCCCGAGCTTCCCGCCGAGGCCGTCGAGCAGTGGCGGGCCTCCGGGGCCGACCTCGTCGAGTTGCTCGCGCGGGCGCGGCGGGAGGTCGGGGGGATCGCCGCGGTCCCGCTCGGGGGCGAGCGGGCGACCGTGCTGGTGACGGATCCGGCGGGCGTGCAGCACGTGCTCGGGCGGCATCCGGACCGGTACGTGAAGCGCTCGCACCGGGCGCGGATGCTCGTCGGGGACGGTGTGCTGTCCGCCAGCGGGGATGCGTGGAAGCGTCAACGGCGGCTGCTGCAGTCCCAGTTCACCGGGACGGGCATGCGGCGCTACGAGCAGCGGATCGCCGAGGCGGCGCGGCGCACGGCCGACCGGTGGGCGGGGTACGCCCGCACCGGCGAGACCTTCGACGTCGGCGAGGAGATGCGGGGCTTCGCCCTCGACACGGTGTGGCGGGCCCTCACCGGACACGAGATGGATGACGCGACCGACCGCGAACTCCGTTCGGTGGAACGGGTGGTGGCCGCGATGCCGACCCTGCCCACCAACGCGGCCGACGCCCGCGACGCGGTGGCCGAGGACCTCGCCCGGATCGACGCGATCGCCCAGGCCGCCATCGACGCGGCGCGCACCGCCCACGACTCCCCCGGCGTCCTGCACGACCTCCTCGAAGCTTCGCGCCAACACCCCGAGTACACCGACCGGTTGATCCGCGACGAACTCGTCACCCTCATCGTCGCCGGCCACGAGACCACCGCCACCACCCTCACCTGGCTGTACCTCCTCCTCGACCGCCACCCCGAGGCCCGTACGGCCGCCCCCCAGGCGCTCGTCAGCGAGACCCTGCGCCTCTACCCGTCCGCTTGGATGCTCCCTCGGCATGCCACCGAGGACGACGTGATCGCCGGCCACCACATCGCGGCCGGAACGGACGTCCTCGTCTGCCCGTACCTCACCCACCGGGACCCCGCTCTCTGGCCCGACCCGGAGCGCTTCGACCCCACCCGCTTCACCGCCACCGGGACCCGCCCCGCCCACCTCGCCGCCTACTACCCCTTCGGCCTCGGCGCCCGCGCCTGCCTCGGCACCCAGTTCGCCGTCCGCGAGACCACTGCCCTGCTCGAACTGCTCCTCCCGGCGTACACCCCGACCTTCCTCTCCACCCCCACCGGCGCCGCCTACAGCATCACCGTCCGCCCCGACGGCCCGACGCCGGCGGTGCTGCTCACGTGACCCGGGACGCCTCCAGGGTGCGCACCCGCCTCGCCGCCATGGCCGACGCGGACCCCGAACGCCGCCGCTTCGGCTCCGACCACCACGACTACCGGCTCCGGCCGCCGCTCGCCGAGGAGACCATCCGGGCGTTCGAGCACCGGCACGGCGTCCAACTCCCGTCCTCCTACCGGAGCTTCCTCACCGACGTCGCCGACGGCGGTGCCGGCCCGGACTACGGCGTCGTCGGACTCACGGAGGTCCTCGACGAGGAGGACGCCATCCACGGCGTGCGCGAGGACGACCTGCGCCCCGGCGTCCTGGCCACGCCGTTCACCGGGCACGGCCCGCACGCCGTCGCGGGAAGCCTGGTCATCGCGGAGGGCGGCTGCGGCATGTGGTCCCGTCTCGTCGTCACCGGCCCGAACGCGGGCGAGGTGTGGCACGACGACCCCGACTGGGGCGGTCTCACCCCGGGCCCGGACTTCCGCGACTGGTACGAGGCCTGGCTCGCTCCCGCCGAAGACACCTGACGGCGAGGCGATGGCCCGTCGGAGTGATCGCGCCGCGGTGTCCGCCCCGACGTCGTCGACCCCCGGTCGGCCGCTGCGACGATGGCGCCACATCGAGCGGTCCGCCGTTGCGGGACCGCGCCACCGAACGGGAACACCCGGCTCGGACCGGGCGGCGCCTCGACGGGCCCCGGGGTTCGGGCCGACGAAACGAGGAGTCCATGCGGCCCACCCCACTCATGCGCTTCCTGCTCGCCGTCCCCCTGGCGCTGGCCCTCGCGGCCACCGCCGCGCCCGCGCAGGCCCTGACCCCGGCCGGCGGCGTGCAGCCCGCCGACCCACCGGCCGTGACCGCCGAGCGGGCGTGCGCACCGGCATCGCCCGCGGCGGCGGACGCGCCGACCACGGCCCTGACCACCCCGGACGGCACCGTCGCCGAGGTGCCGTCCGACCTGCGGGGCCCCTGCCTCGCCCTGATCCGCACCGACCTGCCCCCGCTGCGGCGCCTCCAGCCGGACACCGAGCCCCCGGGACTCGGCGCGCGCGACCTCCAGGCCGCCTACAACCTGCCCCGCAACGGCGGCGGGGAACGGACGGTGGCCATCGTGGTGGCCTTCGACGACCGCACCGCCGAGAGCGACCTCGCCGTCTACCGCGAGCAGTACCACCTGCCGCCGTGCACCACCGCCAACGGCTGCTTCCGCAAGATCAACCAGAACGGCGGCAGCACCCCGCCCCCGACCACCGACCCCGGCTGGGTCGTGGAGGCCGCCACCGACCTCGCCTCCGTCAGCGCCACCTGCCCGGACTGCCACATCCTGCTGGTCGAGGCCGACGACGAGCTGCTCCGCAACGAGATCCACGCGGTCGGCCAGGCCTTCCAGCAGAACGCCACGTTCATCTCCATGAGCTTCGGTGCGCCCGAATTCCCCAATCAGACGATCATCGACTCGTTCTTCAACCACCGCGGCATCGCCTTCGTGGCCAGCAGCGGTGACAACGGCTACCCCAACCCGACCTGGCCGGCGGCCTCCCAGTACGTCACCGCCGCCGGCGGCACCAGCCTGCACCGGGTCCGGCCCCCGTTCCTGCCGTTCAACCGCCCGGGCTGGTCCGAGAGCGCCTGGGTCGGCGCCGGTTCCGGCTGCTCCCTCTTCGAGCCGAAGCCGGCCTGGCAGCACGACCCCGGCTGCGCCAACCGCACCATCGCCGACGTCTCCGCCGTCGCCGACCCCGGCACCGGTGTCGCGGTCTACTTCACCGACCCCACCGACGGCGCCGGCTGGCACGTGATCGGCGGCACCAGCGTCGCCGCGCCCCTGATCGCCGGCATGTACGCGGTGGCGGGCACACCCGGCGCCAACGACTTCGCCGCCTCCTACCCCTACGCCCACCCCCGGGCCTTCAACGACATCACCACCGGCTCCAACGGATCGTGCGGCGGCTCCTACCTCTGCACCGCCCTCCCCGGCTACGACGGCCCCACCGGCCTCGGCACCCCCCACGGCGTCCGCGGACTGCGCCGCTGACCCTCCGACGAAAAGGCGTGGCGGTGCGGAGGTGAGTTGACCAGGATGACGCCGTGACGATCACCATCCGCACCGCGACCGCCGCCGACGCCGCCCTCCTCGCGCGGCTCAACGACCACGTCCACGCCCTGCACGTCGAACACCGCCCCGACCTCTTCACCCCGTCCCCCGACGCGGCGGCCCACTTCGAGGAGCAGATCACCGCTCCGGCCGTCACCGTCTTCATCGCCGAGGCGGCGGACGGCACACCCGCCGGCTACGCGGTCGCCCGCATCGTCCACTGGCCGGGCAACACCTTCGCCGTCCCCGACGACGTCGTCTACCTCGACCAGCTCTCCGTCTCCCCCACCGCCGCCCGCACCGGCGTCGGCTCCGCCCTCCTCGACGCCGTCCGCGCCCACGGCCGCTCCGCAGGCTGCCGCCGCCTGACCACCGCCGTCTGGCACTTCAACGAGCCGGCCCGCGCCTTCTACGAGTCCGCCGGCCTCAGCCCGATGAACCAGCAGATGGACCAACTGCTCTAGTACTGGAAGAGAACTTCCGGATTGTCCGGCGAGGGGCCGTCCAGCAGCGGACTGTGGATCCCCTTCAGCGTCCGGTCGAAGAACGCTGTCACGTACTCACGCGTGATCACGATTCCACGTTCGGGGTCGAGGGCCGGCGTCGGGAACCCGGCCTGCTCCTCGAGCAGGTCCACGTCGGTGAAGCTGGGGTGGTTGGCGCCGGTGACCGTCAGCCACTTCTTGTAGCCGCCGAGGGCGGCCCAGGTCTGTCCCCACGTGGTGTCGAAGCCGTCGGCCACGTGGGTGTCGGTCTCGCCCAGCATGAGGAACGGGCGGTTGATCTGGCCGGGCACCGGGACCGGGTAGAACTTGCCGTCCATGTTCACCCCGGCCCGTACTCGCGGGTCGGCGATCATCGTGGCGGCGGCCGCCGCTCCGCCGATGGAGTGTCCGGCCATGCCGATCTCGTGCTTGTCGATGAGGTGTGCCAGGGGCCACGCGGTATTGCCGTGCGTCAACTGGTCGATCACGAAGGACACGTCCAGCGCGCGGCCGGCGGTGACCGTGTCCATGTCGAGGTTCGGGTCATCGCAGATCGCGCACGGCGGCGTCCGGCCGTCCGCCAGCGTTTCGCCGCTGTCCCCGTTGGTGTCGCCGACGAGCGCGACGACGTAGCCCTGACTGGCCAGCTCGGTCGCGAGCGAGGTGAGCACCATGCGCGGGTCCCCGAACCCGGGTGAGAGGACCACCAGCGGATGCTTGCCGTGTTGCGGCCGAGCGCCGTCGAAGGCGTGAGTGGTGACGCTGGAAACGTTCTGTGGGGTGATGCCGGAGCTCGCCGGTATCTTCGCGCGCTGGATGTGTCCGACTGCCTCGGCGAGGGTCATGTAAGGGGCCGGAGTCCCGGTCCCGGGGACGGCCGGGTAGACCATCGTGACGGTCAGTTGGCGGGGGCCGGATGACGGCACCCACGGGTCGGGACGGCTCGCGTCGGTGAGGTGGATGACGTCCTCGCCGGCGGCGTAGGGGCCGGTCGGCGCGGGGAGCGCGCCTTGGAAGGACCGCGTGGGCGCGGTGGCCGTGGCCGTGGCCGGTGCGGCGTCGAACGCGTGCGTGGCCACCGGTGTGGCCGACGGTGTGGCCGACGGTGTCGTCGTGGCGGCGAACCCGGCGCCGGTTCCGGTGACGAGGGCGGCGAGCGCCAGCATCGCGACGGCGTTGATACGGTGATTGCGTTTCATGGGATCGACGCTAGGTTCCGCGGCTCCGCATCGAATCGGCCCGTGGATGTAAACGTTCCGGTGTCGTTCGTAGCCCCGGCGAGGTACCGGAGTCACCCGCCGGGAGTACGTCGTGCGGCGCGGGGTTCCTCGCGCCGGCATCGTCGAGCGCCGACTTCGTCTTGGCCTCCGACGAACACGACGCCGAGCCCTACCGCCGGACCCACGACGGCAGCCCACTCAAAGCCGCATGAACCCCCGAAGGATCAACGCGGCGCTGCACTAGTGACGGTGGTGGTTGTCGGGCTGGCCCGGGTCGCCCGGGTGTTCCAGTCCGGCTACGAGGGTGAGGCGGGCTGCCCGTTCTCGGTCGAGCCAGCGGGTGAAGGCCGCGCGGCGGGTGGCGTCGTGGACGGTGGTGGTGATGTCGGGGGTGGTCGAGTGCTCGGAGATGAGGGTCGCTGTCCAGCGGCCGGCGGTGACTCGTTCTCCTCTCGGGGCCTTGCGCAGGGCGTCGGCCAGGGCCAGCGGGAGCGATTCCGGGGTCGCCTCGTACTCCCCGTCGGGGAGCACCAGGCGCCAGACGACGGACGGCGGGCGGGTCGTCATCTCGCCGTAGTGCGCCAGTTCGGCCGCCGACGGCTCGACGTCCGCCGTGACGGCCTCGTAGACCGCCCGCACGGCGGCGCTGCCTTCGAAGGCCGCTGCCGTGATGGAGCCCAGCTCGACGGCTGCCTGTTGGTCGAGGTGGACGGGCGCCCCACCCGCCACCGCCAGGCCGCGTTCGGCGGCCACTGCCTCGCACAGGGCCTCGGTCAACATCACCTGGGCCACCCACCTCGTGAGTTGACGGTCCTCGGGGCTCCCGGGCCGCGGAAGCGCTGTTGAGCGGGGGCCGGTTCGGAGGGCGGTCAAACGGTGGTCGAGGTTCCTGCGTGACAGCGGGCGGCCGTCGAGGTGGCCGAGAGTCACCGGCGGACCTCCAGGGCGACGGTCGGGCTGTACTGGCAGCGGCCGAACCACATCACCTTGACCACTGCCCAGTAGGCGCCAGCGTCGGCGTCCTCGGGCACGGTGAGGTCGAACGTGGCGGTGGAGGATTGCCCCGCCGGGACGCGGAAGCCCCGGACGGGGGCTGGGATCGCCGCCCAGGTGCCCCAGGGGGAGACCACTTGCAGCTCGCCCCGGATCTCGCTCCGCGTGCGGTTGGTGAGGGTCAAGGTGAGGTTCGTCCGGACACCGGGAGTGAGAACGAGGGCCTCGGAAGAGACCGCTACCTCCAGACCCGTGTCCCGGCCGCTCGTCGCCTTCGTGCCCTGGGTGGCCACCCACTCCTCGGGGGCCTCACCCGGGACGGGCAGCAGGTCGGGCAGGTCGCCGACGGCGATCGTCACCACGTCCTCGACCTCCTGGCCGTCGTGCTCCAGCCGCACGGCGGCGAAGTACAGGCCCGGCGGGACGTCCGCAGGCGGGGTGAGCGTCACCGGGAAGCGTACGTGGCCGCCCGCCTCCAGACGGTACGGGCGGCTGCCGAGGCTCGTCCGCCAACCCTCTGGCGGCAGGACCACGGCCGTGCCCTCGACCGCAGCGTCGCGCAGGTGCGAGGCGAGGACCGCAGAGACCGACACCGCATTCCCCGCCGTCCGCAGCAGGCCGGGCGAGACGCCCACCGACACCGGCAGATAGCCGAGCGGTGCCGGGCCCCGGTTGTGCAGCCAGTAGCGGGCGTGAACCGGCTGGGCGGCCTCCGCCTCCGGGCCGAGGGCGGGACCCTCCGGGGGTGACGTGAGGGCGGGGGCCGCCAACAGCGTCACGATCTGCGAGCCGGAGAGGTCGAGGTCGGCCGGGCCCGCCGGCCGTTCCAGCAGGTCCGCCTGCCGCAGCTCGCCCAGGCCCAGCGCGCCGCCGAGCGTCACCGTCCGTCCGAAGCCCGTCGACTCCACCAGACGGACAGCGAGATCCGAACCCGCCGACGCCGCCGACCCGTGCGCGATCGGGTTGCCCGCCGGCTTCAGCGCGCTCAGCAGCACCTCCCGCTGCGGCTCGACGCGCAGCCACGACAGGGTGGACGGCAGCGGACCTTCCTGGGCGGGCACGACGCGGCCGTACAGCGGGTGGTTGAACTCCTGCCCCTGCGCGGGCAGCGCCTGCGCCCGCCAGTCGCCCGCTCCCCCGACCAGCGCATAGCTGAACTCGTGTGTCCAGTGCTGGAGTTGGAAAGAGGTGCCGTCGGGCACTGTCCGCCGGGGTGGGTCGATCCAGACGCCGGACGGCCAGCCGGTGCAGGAGCGCATCAGCGAGAGGTGCAGTGCGCCGGTCGTGTCCACCGCGAAGCCGGGCAGGCCGTAGCTCAGCAACGCGACTGTGTGGTCGGCCAGTTGGGCGTCCGGATCGTGAACCGGGCAGACGACCTCGATCCGCGCGTCCGCCAGGTCCGCCGCCAGTCCGGCCGGGTCCGTGACGACGAGCGCCGGGAGCGCCCGCAGGTCCCGCAGGTCGGCGCCGGGCCGCCACGCGTCCGCCAGCGGCGCGACCGCCGGCACCCACGCCGCACCGTGCGCCTTGAGCACGCTCGCGTACTCCTCGCCCGCCCGCTCGATCAAATCCCTGGCCACAGAGTTGACTTCCGGGCCGCCCACGACGATCCGGAAGTCCGGCAGGTTGGAGTCCACGTCCAGCCAGCCGTACCGGGCCCAGTCGGCGCCCGAAGTCGTGGCCGTGACGCCGACCCGGGCGAGCGCCACGACGAGATCGCGGACGCCGGCCGCCGAGTCCAGCGCCGGCACGACGACCTCCGCCACGCCCAACGCCCGCTCACCGAGGACCGACCCCGCCGGGTCGCGGAGCACCGCGCGGGCCGTCGCGCCGAGGCCGAACCAGGTGTTGGCCGGGTTGTCGAGCGTCCACGGCGCCTCCGCCGAGTCGACGTCGGGCATCGCGAAGCCCCGCCCGACGACCGCGCCCGCGACCTCACTGACCGGCAGCGCGCCGGGGAGGTCGACGGGGAAGCGCAGTCGCAGCAAGCGGTCGGCGCCGGAGTGGTCGACCACCCGGGTCCGGCAGTCGACCCGGTCGAGCCCGTGCCACAGCGTGACCGTCTGCTCGTAGCGGACGGCGTCCACGGAGCCCGTGATCACCAGCCGCTCCCCGAGCGGCCCGACCTCCCGCCGGACGACAGCCGCGCCCGCACCCGACCCGACCACCGGCCCCTTGGGCAGCAGGTGCCAGGGGCCCTCCCCGAAGTCGGGGTGCTGCGGGTACTCCTCGTAGACGCGCAGCTCGTTGCCGATCGCGCCGTCGCGGATCAACTCCCGTTCGTGCAGCCGGTCGTAGACCGAGGCGAGACCGCCACCGCGCGCCGGATCGGCCCGAACCCGGTACCGCCCGTTGGCGATCGTCCACCCGTCCTCGGCCGTCCAGGCCGCAGCCGGCTCGCCCGACGGCACCAGCCGCCACGTGCGCCACCCCAGCGCGGGAACGTCCGCCGCCAGGAACCGCAGCGTCCCCCGGTCGACGACGCTCGGCACCTCCGCACCGAGCGGGTCCAGCACCCGTACCGCGCGAACGTCCGGGGGCAGCCGCACGGCGACCAGATCCGTGCGGTCGAACGAGAGCGTGTTCGTTACGACCACCCCAAAACCGGTTCCCTCAAGGGAGATCCGGGCGGCCAGAGCGTCCAGCGCCGCGTCCCGCACCTCCGCCGCGAGGTCGTGCGCCTCGCGCCAGCCGCCGAGCAGGTCGAGGTACACCTGGTCGGACTCGGAGCCGGTGATGGCATCGTGGTGGGCGCCGTACGCGAGGTGGCGCCACACCTTGTCCATCGCCGCCGACGGGTACCGGCCGAGCCCGTGGACGGATGCCAGCGTGGCGAGCTTCTCGGCGTCCACGGCGGCGACCTCGCCCGCGCGCTGGGCCTGCTTGGTGTCGATGTACGAGACGTCCTTGCCGGTGTACACCGGGTTCATGTCGCGTGTCTGTGGGCTCAACCGGCGCCCCGTGGAGGCAAGTTCGGCTCGGACGGCGTCGAGGAAGTCCCTCGGCGTCCCACACACGAAGCGCGGCCACAGGTACTTGGCGGCCCAGGAGCGGTGGATCGCGGTGACCCACTTGTTGGGCGGGGTGTAGTCCGTCCCGACGGGCAGCAGCAGGTTCCGCGTCGCGCCGACGGGCTTGAGCTTGCGGTACAGGTCGTGGACGGCCCGTTCGGCGGTGGCGAGGTCCGGGGAGGAGTCCATCCACCAGCCGGCCGAGTAGTGGTGCGGCATGTAGTGGGTGAGGACGCCGTCGCCGCTCGGGGCGATCCACTCGAACTCGCTCGGGAACTGCATCACCCGGGCGTCGTCCTTGCCCTCGCGGAAGTTCTTCTGGATCGGGCCCCACTGGTGGAACGGCCCGCGCGCCCAGGCGCTGCCGGTGAGGCCGGCCGCGGCGAGGTGCCCGGGGAACTGCGGGTCGTGCCCGAACACGTCCAGCTGCCAGGCGGTTTGCGGATCGCCGCCGAGGATGTCGCGCTGGTAGCCGATGCCGTACACGATGTTGCGGATGGTCGTCTCGGCGCCGGTGAGGTTGGTGTTCGGCTCGTTGTAGGTGCCGCCGACCAGCTCGACCTGGCCGCGTGCCAGCAGCGTCCGGAGCTCCGCCCGCCGCTCGGGGTGCTGGTCGAAGTACGGTTTCAGGTAGTCGACTTCGGCGAGGACGAACTTGTAGACCGGGTCGCGCAGCGCGAGGTCCAGGTGCGCGTCGACGAGCGCGAAGCCGTTGCGCTCCCAGAGCGGGCGGGTGGTCGCGTCGGCGGAGAGCAGTTCCCAGGGGGAGGTGTAGGCGGCCTGGGTGTTCCACCAGACCGGGTCGTAGTGGAAGTGCGAGACGAGGAACATCGTCCAGCCGGGCTCGGCGACCTCGACGACGGCCTCGGCCTCGAAGTCCCCGGCCGTCACGGTGACCGGCAGCCGGTCCCCGACGGCGGCGCCGGTGATCTCCAGCGGGACTTCGACCTCCCCCGTGCCGGCCGCCTCGCCGCGCACGCCGGGACCGCTGACGGCGATCCGGGCGGAGGGGCCGTCGACGGTGACTCGCAGCACCTGGCGCGGGGCGTCCTCGGGGCCCACGAACAGGTCGGTGCTCTCGACGGCGGTGATGGTGACCGGCACGGGCGTCCTTTCCAAGACAAGCGAGGGGAGGCTGCTGAGTCACCACCCACCCGGTGAACGTGATTGCCCGGTACGTGCGGCTGGTCGTCACCAAGCCCATCCAGAACACCAGTCCGGCCGCCCGAATTCACGAGTTCGAGGCCTGGGGCAATTGACGATCCTCGCCCCCGCGAACGGGAGGCGATTCCCTTCGACTACCCGTGGGTGGCCGGTAGGGCTTCACGCGTCCGCCTCCGGGTTTGGGCCGGGACTCGCGCCGGTTCGGCGCTGCGCGTGCTGTTGATGACCGAGCCACCCGTCCGGCGGGCTCGGACCTCGATCTCCATCGAGGCATTGTGATCAGCGTCGTCTTCCCAGCCGCAATTCACGCAACGGAACAGCCGTCCACAGCCGGGACGGCTGGCGGGATCGACCTTGCCGCATGCGGGATTGCCGCACGTCTGGGAGGTATGGAACGCCGGTACCGGGATGAGCTCGGAACTGTACATGCGGCACTTGTACTCAAGCTGGCGGCGTCGCTCGCCGGGCGCGTTGTCCAGGATCGACCGGTTCAGGCCGGCCTTTGCCGCCACGTTCTTCCCGGGGGTGTCCATGGTGCCCTTGGCGCTCTTGGTCATGTAATTCACGCGCAGGTCTTCGATGCCGACGAAGCCGTGGTTTTGGGCGAGGTCAGTGGTGAGCTTGTGCGTGAAGTCGGCCCGGCGGTTGGCCTGCCGGGCCCTGATCTTGGCGATCTCGGCCATGGTGCGGCGCAGCCGGTTGGAGTAGCGACCGCCGTTGTGCTTCTTGGCGTAGGTGAGCTGCCGGGCTTTCTTGCGCTCCAGGTGCTTGAGCCGGGCCTGTTCGGCCTTGGTGAGAGTGGGCGGCATGAGCCGGGGCTCGGTCTCGGTGGAGGCGAACGCCGAGGCCGCGACTCCGAAGTCAACGCCGCAGCCCGGCCTTCCGTTCGGTGCGTCGGGGATGCGGCCCATATGGACGCCGAAGGAGACGTGCCAGCCGGTTCCATCCCGGGACACGGTGGCGTTGCGGATGGTGCCCCCGAGGGCGCGGGAGAGCCGGAACCGCACCCATCCGAGCTTGGGCAGCCGCACCTCGGCCCAGTGCCGGTTGAGCTTGTGGACCTCGATGCGCTGGCCCTTGAACGGAATCGACATGCGCTCCCGGCGCTTCTTCCGCGCAGGGAATCCGGCCGGGTGGTTGGGGTTCCAGAAGTTCAGGTAGGCCGCGTCCAGATTCGCCAGCACGCGCTGACCGCACTCGGCCGGCAGGTCGGCCATCCAGTCCAGTTCGGCGCGGGCGGCGGTGAGCTGCCCGCACTGGGCTGATCCCATGAGGGTAGTCCCGCGCTGACGGTACACGTACCGGCGCTGTTCCAGGGCCACGTTCCACAGGGCACGGCAGGTGTGACCCCACCGGATCAGGATCTCCTCCTGGTCCACGGTGGGGTACAGCCGGTGCCGGCGCCCCATGTCAGCCTTCACGAGAATCACCCTATGTTGAGTCATTTCATGGTTGTCAATCAGGCGACCAGAATTGATCGGAGCGGTGCATTTCTGCTAACGCCCGCCGGTTCTGTGACGAACCACCAGCGCTATGTGTTCACCACCCCCGCCCGACCCGCATGCCAGAAATCACGTGGTCCGTGCGTGCGGACCGCGAGACAGAACTGTTCGAGTCCAAATGATGGAAGGCGATCGCGTTCACCTACGCGTCAACTTCGGGACCTAAGTGGCCATCTCGAAGCCAGCCAACAGCTTCAAAGCCATCAGATCGCACCGCCTGCATCACGAGCTTCCCGACCTGGTTCCAGCACTGCTGATGAGCACAACGCCTGTGATCCCGGCTGGCCGGAGGCGGTGGCGGGCCGGTTGAGCGCGAGGTTGCTGCCGGAGGGCGCGGCCGTCCAGGCCACCGTGGTGGACGCGGCCGCCGAGCGGCCGTACGTCGTCGAGACCGCCTCGACGTCGACCACCGTACTGTCCTCGCCGCCCGCCCGGTCCAACTTGCCGACGAAATAGGCGTCGTTGGGCGTGGCACCGAGGAACGTCCGGGTGCCGTCGGCGTTGCGCCGGTACACCTCGTAGTGGTGGACGTTTCCGCCGGGCGCCGCCGTCCACGAGAGCCGCAGGGACTGGCTGGCGCCGGCCACCACGTCGCTCGCGCCGAGGACGGTGAGCCCTGCGGGCGCGGCCGGAGCCTCCACCGAGCCGTCGTAGACGGCGAGTTGGCCGATCCGGACGTCGTACGCGGGGTCGGACCCTTCGACCCGGAGCCCGATCTGGGCAATCGTGCGGCCCGCGTACGGCGACAGGTCGAGGGTGTGGCGCTCCCAGCCCGTACCGGTGTCGGCGCCCACGTCGAGGGTGGTGAAGCTGTCCGGCGCGTCGGTGAAGGAGACTGCGGCCTTGAGCTTGGTCGGGCCGGCGCCCGGAGTCTTCACGACCATCGACAGCCGCGTGTCCGCCGCGACGGGCAGGCTGGTCTGGTAGAGCCGCACGGTGTTGGCGGAGTCGAGCGTGCCGGTGAGGCGCAGCGAGGAGCCGCCCTGGTAGGCGTCGGTGAAGTCGACGGACGGGGTGAGCCTGCTGCCGTCGGAGTCGACGATCCAGCGGTAGGTGGGCGGGACGTCCTGGAGGGAGAGGTTGTTCCAGCCGCCGGTGGCCACGCGGGTGCCGCCGGCGTTGTAGAAGTCCCCTTGCCCGGTGTCGAAGTTGGTGACGAACGGCTTGGCCGTGACGGGCGAGGACTCGGCGACGTAACTGGCGAGGCCGGGCCAGGAGTCGGACAGGTTGGTGTTGGAGGGGTCGGCGTTGGCGCCGACCCAGTAGCGGGAGTCCTTGGCGTAGAAGTCGTTGCGGTCGGTGGCCGACTTCCAGGTCCACTCGGGCCGGTAGAGGCCGAGCGAGGTGGTGTGCGGCTGCCCGGCGGGGAAGAGCGTGTTCCAGTCGACGCTCGTGTTGGAGCCGTTGGCCTCGGTGTCGATGCCGGAGTAGAGCTCGTACTCGCTGCGGCCGAGTTGCCGGGCCAGCGTGCGGGAGGAGTCCAGACCCGACGGCGTCCAGCCGAAGTTGAGGAACATCGAGTCCGAGGTGCGCTTCGAACCATCTTGCAGGAACGGCGAGTTCGCGGTGGTGAGCGCATTCTGCCAGTCGACGGCGCCGGAAGTGGTCATGGCGTCGTACCACATGAAGTCGGTGCCGCCGCTGCGCGCCTTGGTGTACTGCATGAGGTCGCGCAACTGCCCGGCGAGGGCCTGATCGCCGCCGCCCGTCTCCTGGTTGATGAACCAGCCGTCGAAACCGTAGTACTGGGCGGCCTGGACGAGCTTGTCGGCGACGGGGTAGCGGTCGCCGGATTTCTGGACGAAGTCGCGTACCCACTGCAGTTGGCCGCCGTAGGCCGCGGGCGGGAAGAAGACGGTGCCGTAGACCTTGACGCCGTTGCGGTGGGCCGCGTCGATGACGGTCGGGTTGGGGGCGAGGATGAGACCTTCACCCGCCGAGCCGCCCCAGAAGACGAGCTTGTCGACGTACTGCCAGTAGCCGAAGGCGTAGTAGTTGGGGTCGGCGGAGCCCTGGGAGGGGTTGTTCGAGGTGGGGGCGAAGGAGACCAGGGAGGCTATCTTCCCTTCCCCCGCACGGGCGTTGGGGTTGGCCGCGAGGGACGGGTCGCTGGTGCGCGGCTGGAGGGGGACGCGGGAGCGGTTGAAGCGGGCGTCGGGGTCGGTGGACGGGTCCCAGGTGAGGATGGTGCCGGGGTACCAGTACGACGCGTAGGGCTGGCTGCCGGCCGCGGCAGCCTTCACGGCCGGGGGCGCGGCGGGCGGGGGTGCGGCGGGCGAGGCGTGGGCGGCGGGCACGACGCCCAGCGCGGCGGCGGCGAGCGCGGCACTGAGCAGCAGGGGGAGACGTCTGGACATGCGCTGACTCCGATCGAGCGGAGGAGGGGGCGGGCCCACCGGCGCGGCGGGCCCGGTGCATGCGGGCGTGACGATGCGCATCGGAGGAGGCGCCGGCGATCGGCTGACGGTACGCAATCAACGGGCAGGGTGCCGGACCCCCTCGGCGCAGCGAGGCTAAACCGGTTCAGAACCGCTGTCAACGACCCGCGCAACAACCGCCCCCACGGGTGAAACGACCGCGGCCCCGGGCGGCGCCGTCGACTCCCGGACGGTCAGCCGCGGCGTCGGCATCTGGAGGTCCCGCCCGGGCCCGGCCCCGTCCAGGGCCTCCAGCAGGCTGCGCGCCACCTGCTCGCCGAGGGCGAAGGTGTCCCGGCTGAGCGCGGTGAGCGGCGGGTGGACGATCCGGGCGAGCACCGAGTCGTCAAAGGAGACGATCGACAGCTCGCCGGGCACCGCGACCCCCATCTCGCCGGCGACGCCCAGGCCGGCCACCGCCATCACGTCGCTGTCGTAGACGATCGCGGTGGGCCGCCGGGCGCGCGAGAGCAGCGTGCGGGTGGCCGCGGCGCCCTCGGCGTCGCTGAAGTCGGTCGGCACCGAGACCGCCTCCTCCAGCCCGAGCCGACGCGAGGCGTCGCGCAGCGCGCGGATCCGCCGCTGGGTGTGCTGGAAGTGCGGGAGCCCGGCGAGGTGGGCGATCCTGCGGTGCCCGATGGCGGCCAGGTAGTCGACGATGGAGAGCATCGCCTCCCGGTCGTCGGCCCAGATCCGCAGCCGGCCGCCGCCCTTGCCGGGCCCGCCCAGGACGACCGCGGGCAGCCCGAGTTCGTCCAGTACGGGCAGCCGCGGGTCGCGGGTCTGCAGGTCGACGACGATGAAGCCGTCGACGCGGTGCTCGGAGGCCCAGCGCCGGTAGACCCCGATCTCGGCGGCGGTGTCCTCGACGACCATCAGGTGCAGCGCGACCGAGCTGGCCGAGAGCACCGCCTGGAGCCCGGAGAGCAGCTGGCTGAAGAACGGCTCGACCCCGATGGTGCGGGCGGGCCGGGCGATCACGAGGCCGACGGCGTCGGCCCGGGCGCCGCCGAGGGCGCGGGCGGCGCTGTGCGGCCGCCAGTTCATCTCCTCGGCGACCCGCAGGATCCGGGCCCTGGTCGCCTCGCTCACCCCGGGTCGCCCGTTGAGCGCGAAGGACACCGCGCCCTTGGAGACACCGGCCTGCCGGGCGATGTCGGCGATCGTCGGTCTGCCCACGGGACCCGACTCCTCTCTTGACATCCAAGTTTAGGCGGGAGCATAGTCCCTGGCATAGCTAGACCGGTTTAGTAAGTCAGGTTCCGAATTCCCGCGCAATCCCCCTGCGTACGCACAACTGAGCAGCATCCCCCACCCACCACCCTGGACCGGGAGACCCTCAATGCGAAGAATCTGGGCGGCACTGACGACAACGGCGGTCACCGCCGCCGCACTCGCCGGCTGCGGACTCGGCTCCGGCGACGGCAAGAACGGCGACAGCGTGGCCAGTGCGGCCGCGACCGGCGAGGTCAAGGGGAAGGTCTCGCTCCAGACCTGGGCGCTCAAGCCGAAGTTCACCGACTACATGCAGGGCGTGATCGACGGCTTCAAGAAGAAGTACCCGGGCGTCGAGGTCGACTGGCTGGACCAGCCCGGCGACGGCTACTCCAACAAGGTGCTCAGCCAGGCCGCCGCGGGCGACCTCCCCGACGTGGTCAACCTCCCGCCGGACTTCGCCCTCCCCCTGGCGAAGAAGGACCTCCTCCTCGACGTCTCCAAGGCCGACCCGAAGCTCGCCGACGAGTACGTCAGCGGCGGCGTCGACGCCTACCGCTTCGTCGGCCAGGACGGCGTCTACGGCTACCCCTGGTACCTCAACACCGATGTGAACTACTGGAGTTCGGACCTCCTCAGCCAGAACGGCCTGGACCCGAAGAAGCTCCCCGCCAACCTGGACGAACTCATCGCCCAGGCCCGCGTCATGAAGGACAGGTCCGGCGGCAAGGCCTACCTGATGAGCCGCAAGCCGGGCATCGGCGACCTCTACAACGCCGGCGTGAAGATCATGGCCGACGACGGCAAGTCCTTCACCTTCAACACCCCCGAAGCCGCCGCACTGCTCGACAAGTACCGCGACGCCTTCAAGGAGGGCCTGCTGCCCAACGACGTCCTCACCAACACCTACGCGGGCAACAGCAAGCTCTTCAACTCCGGCACCGCGGCCTGGACCACCGCCGGCGCCAACTACATCACCTCGCTCGCCACCGACAACCCGACGCTCGCCCCCAAGGTCGTCCCGTCCGCCGCGTTCAACACGCCGCCGCTGTACGTCCAGGGCGTGTCCATCCCGAAGAGCACCAAGAACCCGGCCGCCGCGGTGGCCCTGGCCCGCTGGCTCACCAGCCCCGAGAACCAGGCCGGGCTGGCCCACCTGACCAGCGTCTTCCCGTCCACCAAGGCCTCCGCCGACGACCCGTTCTTCAGCAAGGGCGACGGCACCAACGCGGGCGACGCCAAGGTGATCGCCTTCGCCTCGCTGGCCAAGGCGAAGCTCATCCAGCCCGTCGTGATCGACGACGCGATGAGCACGGTCGTCAACCAGCAGATCGCCCTGGCGATCAGCGGCCAGGCGAGCTCCAAGCAGGCGCTCGACTCCGCGGTCCAGCAGTGCGACAAGCTGCTCAAGGGCTGATCCCGCGGGCCCGGACGGCGGGCGCCCCCACCCCGCCGCTCCCGGGAACGACCGCACCGCCCCCAGGCCCCAGGAAGGCACTCCGCATGACCCACCGGCGCTGGTTCACACCCTGGCTGCTCGCCGGGCCCGCGTTACTCTGGCTGGCCGTCTTCAACCTGTGGCCGGCCGTCAACACGGTGATCCTGTCCTTCACCAACGCCAAGCCGCTGGGCGGCGGCACGTTCACCGGCCTGGAGAACTACGGACGCCTCCTCGACGACGAGCAGCTCGCCGACGCCCTGCTCAACAGCATCGTCTTCATGCTGGTCTGCCTGCCCCTCCTGACGGTCCTGCCGCTGCTGCTCGCCCTCCTCGTCCAGCGGAAGGCCCCCGGCATCACCTTCTTCCGCACCGCCTTCTACACGCCCGTCATCGCCTCCGCCGTCGTCGTCGCACTGATCTGGGGCTGGGTGCTGGACGACCGCGGCCTCGTCAACGGCGTCCTCCAGCAGAGCGGACTCACCGACACCCCGGTCACCTTCCTCACCGACCGCTGGCTCCTGCTCTTCAGCGCCATCGCCCTGACCACGTGGAAGGGCCTCGGCTACTACATGGTCATCTACCTGTCCGCCCTCGCCAACGTGCCGCGCGAGCTGCACGAGGCCGCCGCCGTCGACGGCGCGAGCCCGCTGCGCCGGCTGTGGCACGTCACGCTCCCGGGCGTGCGGCCGACGATGATGCTCGTCTCCGTACTCATCTCGGTCAGCTCCCTGCGCGTCTTCTCCGAGCTGTACGTGCTCTCCAACGGCCAGGGCGGCCCCGGCGGCCGGGACATGTCCGTGGTGATGCTCATCCAGATGTACAGCCGCGGCTTCACCGGCCACCTCGGCTACGCCTCCGCGCTCAGCCTGCTGCTGTTCGTCATCACGCTCGGCCCGATGCTGCTCCTGACGCGCCTGAACCGGAAGGCGGACTGAACCCGATGGCGACCCGACGCTCCAGGGCCTTCAACACCCCCACCCCCGCGCGGACGGCGGCACGCTACGCACTCCTCGTCCTCGTGCTGCTCCTCGTCATCGGCCCGTTCCTGTGGCAGCTGTCCACGTCCCTCAAGGGCCCGGGCGAGGACGTGTACACCCGGACGCCGGACTTCCTGCCCGAGGACCTGACCTTCGGCAACTACGGGAAGGTCGCCGACACCATCCCGGTGTGGACCTACGCCCTCAACTCCGTGATCGTGGCCGCGATCTGCATCGCGGGCAACGTCGCCGGCTGCACCCTCGCCGGCTACGCGCTCGCCCGGCTGCGGTTCCGCGGCGCCAAGCTCGTGTTCGGCCTGTTCCTCGCCACGCTCGTGCTGCCCGGCGAGGTCACGATCGTCTCCCAGTACGTGCTCGTGCGCAGCCTCGGCCTGGCCGACAGCCTGGTCGGCGTGGCGCTGCCCGGCGCGCTCGCGATGCTCAACGTGCTGCTGATGCGGACGGCGTTCGCCGCCGTGCCCGCCGAACTCGACCAGGCCGCCCTGGTCGACGGCGCCACCGTGTGGCAGCGGCTGTGGCACATCGGCCTGCCGAACGTGCGCGGCATGCTCAGCGTGATCGTCATCTTCACGTTCATCGGCGCCTGGGACGACTTCCTGTGGCCGCTGATCGTGCTCAACGACCCGCAGAAGTACACGCTCACCGTCGGACTCCAGTACCTCAACGGCACGTTCTCCGCGAACCCCCGGCTGATCGCGGCCGGCACGATGATCGCCTTCCTGCCGATCGTCCTGGTGTTCGCCGCCTGCCAGCGCTTCTTCTTCAAGGGCGTGGAAGAGGGAGCCGTCAAAGGCTGATCCCCACCGTCCCGTCTACTCGTTGAGGATCCATGACCACCGCTCCGCACGTCCCCCGCTTCGGCGTCAACTACACCCCCACCACAGGCTGGTTCCACCACTGGCTCGACTTCGACCTCGACGCCGTCCGCGCCGACCTCGACTCGGTCGCCGCGCTCGGCCTCGACCACGTCCGGGTGTTCCCGCTCTGGCCGCTCTTCCAGCCCAACCGCACGCTGATCCGCCCGCGCGCCGTCGAGCAGCTCGCCGCGCTCGTGGACGCCGCCGGGGAGCGCGGGCTCGACGTCGCCGTGGACGGCCTCCAGGGCCACCTCTCCAGCTTCGACTTCCTGCCGTCCTGGACCCGGACCTGGCACCGGCGGAACGTCTTCACCGACCCCGACGTCCTCGACGGCCAGGCCGCCTACCTGCGCACCCTCGCCGAGGCACTGCGCGAGAAGTCCAACTTCCTCGGCCTGACGCTCGGCAACGAGATCAACCAGTTCGCCGGCGACCCGCACCCCGACCCCGACCGGATCACCCCCGGGCAGGCCGACGCGTGGCTGCGCCGCATGCTCGCCGCGTGCGAGGAGGGCGCGCCCGGCCGGCTCCACCTGCACGCCTCCTACGACGCCGCCTACTACCTCGACGGGCACCCGTTCACGCCGTGGCACTCGGCGCGGATCGGCGCGGCGACGGCCGTGCACTCGTGGGTGTTCAACGGCACCGCCCAACGCTACGGCGCCGCGTCCGCCGCGACCGCGCAGCACGCCGCCTACCTGGTCGAGCTCGCCAAGGCGTGGGCGGACGACCCGGCGCGCCCGGTCTGGCTCCAGGAGGTCGGCGCCCCGGCCCCGCACATCGCCCCGGAGGACGCCGCGCGCTTCACCGGCGCGACCGTCGAGGCCGTCCTGGACTGCCCGGACCTGTGGGGCGTCACCTGGTGGTGCTCGCACGACGTCGACCGCTCGCTCGCCGACTTCCCCGAACTCGAGTACGGCCTCGGCCTGTTGACCACCGACCGGAAGGTCAAGCCGGCCGGCGCCCGGCTCGCCGAGGCCGCCGCCGAGGCTCGCCGCGCGTGGCAGCCGCCCAAGCCGCGGACGACGGCGGTGGTGATCGCCGCCGGCGACGAGGTCACGGCGCCGAAGCGCTCGGTCTGCGGGCCCGGCGGCGCGGTCTTCGAGGCGTTCATGCGCCTCACCGAGGCGGGCGCCCGTCCGACCACCGTCCTCGCCGAGCACGCCGAGGACCGCGCGCACCTGGCCGCACGCGGAATCACCGAGGTGGTCCACCCCGACGACGTACGTTCTCTCTGAGCCGTTCCCCCAGCCAAGCAACGGAGCCGCCGACATGCACGATGACCGCACCCTGGTCGAGTCCCGCCTCAAGCGCGTCCTCGACGAGCGCATCCGCCCCGCCGTGTACCCCGAGTCCGTCCCGCTGACCGTCGGCATCTGGACGGCGCCCGGCGAGCCCGTCCCGGTCGCCGAGGGCCTGGCGGCGCCGCGCTCCCCGATCGCGGTCGGCGACGCCTGGGGCGCGCCGTGGGGCACCAGCTGGCTCACCGTGACCGGCACGGTGCCGCAGGCGTGGGCCGGGCGGACGGTCGAGGCGCTGATCGACCTCGGCTTCGACGCCAACATGCCCGGATTCCAGTGCGAGGGCCTCGTCTACCGCCCGGACGGCACGCCGGTGAAGGGCCTCAACCCGCAGAACCAGTGGGTGCGCGCGGCCTCCCCGGCAGTCGGCGGCGAACCGGTCCTCCTGCACGTGGAAGCGGCGTCCAACCCGGTCATCCTCGACTACCACCCGTTCCTGCCGACCGAGTTGGGCGACAAGGAGACAGCCGGCACCGAACCCCAGTACAAGCTCACCCGGATGGACCTCGCCGTCTTCGACGAGACGGTGTGGCAGCTGGTGATCGACCTGGAGGTCCTCGGCGAACTGATGGCCGAACTGCCGGTCGAGAGCGCCCGCCGCTGGGAGATCCTGCGCGCCGTGGAACGAGCACTGGACGCGATCGACCTGCAGAACGTCAACAAAACTGCCCCACAAGCCCGTTCGGCGCTGAACACCGTACTCTCCACCCCCGCGGCCCCATCCGCCCACCGGATCAGTGCGATCGGCCACGCCCACATCGACTCGGCCTGGCTGTGGCCGCTGCGGGAGACGGTCCGGAAGGTGGCCCGCACCACCGCCAACATGACGGCGCTGTTGGAGGACGAGCCCGACTTCCTCTACACCATGTCCCAGGCGCAGCAGTTCGCGTGGATCAAGGAGCACCGCCCCGAGGTGTACGCACGCGTGCGCAAGGCCGTGGCCGACGGGCGGTTCGTACCGGCCGGCGGCATGTGGGTGGAGTCGGACACCAACATGCCGAGCTCGGAGGCGATGGCACGTCAATTCGTCCACGGGAAACGCTTCTTCCTGGACGAGTTCGGGGTGGAGAACCACGAGGCCTGGCTGCCCGACACGTTCGGCTTCACCGGCGGCCTGCCGCAGATCATCCGCAACGCGGGCTCCAAGTGGCTGCTGACGCAGAAGATCTCGTGGAGCCAGGTCAACACGTTCCCGCACCACACGTTCCTGTGGGAGGGGATTGACGGGACGAGGATCTTCACCCACTTCCCGCCCGTGGACACCTACAACTGCTCGATGAAGGGCAGCGAAATCGCCCACGCCGCCCGCAACTTCAAGGACAAGGGGGTGGCCAGGCACTCGCTCGCGCCGACCGGCTGGGGCGACGGCGGTGGCGGCACGACGCGCGAGATGGTCGCCAAGGCCGCGCGGCTGAAGGACCTGGAGGGCTCGGCGACGGTCCGCTGGGAGCGGCCGGCCGAGTTCTTCGCGAAGGCCGAGGCCGAGTACCCGAGCCCGCCGGTGTGGGTCGGCGAGCTGTACCTGGAGCTGCACCGGGCCACGCTCACCAGCCAGGCGAAGACCAAGCAGGGCAACCGGCGCAGCGAGAACCTCCTGCGCGAAGCCGAACTCTGGTGCACCACCGCGACGTTGCGGACCGGAGCCGCCTACCCGTACGAGGAGCTGGACCGGATCTGGAAGACGGTGCTGCTGCACCAGTTCCACGACATCCTGCCCGGCTCGTCGATCGCCTGGGTGCACCGCGAGGCCGAGGCGACGTACGCGGCGCTGGCCACCGAACTGGAAGCACTCATCGGCCGCGCCCAGCAGGCCCTCGCCGGTGACGCCGCCGGCGGACACGACCTGGTCTTCAACGCGGCACCGCACGAACGCTCCTCGGTGCCCGCAGGCGGAGCGGCAGCAACACCGACCACGCCCGGCAACTGCGCCGCAACCGAACGCCCCGAAGGCGGATTCACCCTCCACAACGGCCTGCTGGACGTCGTCGTCGACACCGAAGGCCTGATCACCTCCGTCACCGAGGTGGCGAGCGGCCGCGAGACCGTCGCCCCCGGCACGAGGGCCAACCTGCTCCAACTGCACCCCGACTTCCCCAACATGTGGGACGCGTGGGACGTCGACCAGTTCTACCGCAACACCGGAACGGACCTCACCGACGTCGACGCGATCACCGCCACCACCCACCCGGACCGGGCGAGCGTCCGGATCGAGCGCTCCTTCGGCTCGTCCCGCGTCGTCCAGACGCTCACGCTGCGGGCGGGCGAGCAGCGCCTCGACATCGACACCGAGGTCGACTGGCACGAGACCGAGAAGTTCCTCAAGGCCGCCTTCCCGCTCGACCTCCACACCGAGCGCTACGCGGCGGAGACCCAGTTCGGCCACCTCTACCGCCCGACCCACACCAACACCAGCTGGGAGGCCGCGAAGTTCGAGGCCTGCAACCACCGCTTCGTCCACCTCGACGAACCCGGGTGGGGCGTCGCCCTCGTCACCGCGTCGACCTACGGCCACGACGTCACCCGGACCGTGCGCGACACCGACGGCGGGACGACCACCACCGTCCGCTTCTCGTTGCTGCGCGCCCCGCGCTTCCCCGACCCCAAGACCGACCAGGGCCTGCACCGCTTCCACCACGCCCTCGTCCCCGGCGCCACGATCGCCGACGCCGTCCGCGAGGGCTACCGCATCGGCCTCCCCGAACGGCGGGTCACCGGCAGCGAGGAGACAGTGACCCCCCTGGTGACGGTCGACAACGACGCCATCGTCGTGAGCGCCGTCAAACTCGCCGACGACCGCAGCGGCGACCTGATCGTCCGCGTCTACGAGGCGAACGGAGGCCGAGCGAGGGGCCGTCTGACCACGTCGTTCCCGCTGGCCGAAGCCCAGCCGTGCGACCTGCTGGAACGCCCGTGGGAGGGCACCCGGGGAGACGTGACAGTGACCGAGGGCACAGTAGACCTGGCCCTCCGCCCATTCGAACTGGTCACCGTGCGCCTGAGCACACAAGGCTGACAGACCGCACCCCCACCCCCACCAGTGCACCCCCTCAACCACCCCCCTCCCCCTCAACCACCCCCCCACCCCATACCGACCCACCCCCCTCAGCCACCCCCCACCCCCAAACCCACCCAAGGCGAGAGGGTCGGGCTGCGGGAGGGGGTGGCGGAGGGGGTGGCCGCGGAGAGGGGCGTGACGGGTGATTTTCAGACTGCCAACGG
>NZ_JBHVPD010000051.1:62339-71513 GCF_042887525.1 Kitasatospora sp. NPDC057936 | reverse complement strand
AGATGCACGGCCGCGCCGGATTCCCCCTGCTCCGCCACCGCATCCTCCTCCGGTGATCGCCACGGAGCGCTACCACCGAATACGGGCCAGAGCCGTTCTTTTTACAGACCCGGAAAGCCTTCCGTTGGAGGCCGCGGACTCCCCAGTGGCCCCTCCCTGAGATCGCCTCGCTCAGATCGGCTATGGTGCCGTCGGCAGCGCCGGTCGCGAGATGGTGAAGTGGGACCTACCGACACCGGCGGGGTAGTCCAGGTGGCCGGTCATGGTGGTGACGCGGGTCCCCGTCGCACAGGTGAGGCTACTGCTCATGGAGCCACCGCCATCGGGGCCCTCGAACTTGAAGACACCGACTCCGGCCTGGTTGATCTCGAGGGCGAAGTTCCCCACGCGGCCGATGTACGTTCCGTCGAGCATCTGGAGATCCGCCCGGTAACCCGTGGTGTTCGCGCTCTTGAAGCTGATGGTGAACTTGCGGTCCACGCCGCCGGCATTGACCGTACCAACGAGCGGCGCATCGGTCTTCGTGGTGCCAGCGAAGTCCGAGAGGGCGCCTCCGCACCCGTGAGCCACTTCGACATCGGCATACGCGACGGGTACGCCGACGGACAGTGCGGTTGCGAGCAGGACGGTGCTCAGGGCACGGGTGGTTGTACGGGACATTGCAGATCCGTTCATCTTCTGGCCGCCCGATTGCGGCCTTGTCAGTACACCACTGAGCAATCGGCCCGGCTGTTCGATAAGGCCATCCGTGGCAGGGGCTGTCCCCGTCCTGGCGTGGGGTCTGTCCAGCGACTGGCTCTGTCCCGTAATCGGGATGCTGTTGGTGATCTTCACTGGTGAGAGTGAGGTTGTCCTCGATCGGCGGCCACTGGCCGGCCCTTCCTGTTTTCGTGGTCTGGGAGTTCGGGCTGGTCAAAGGGGTTGGTTGCGGTGGCGATGGGTTCCTGGTCCGGGCGGGAGATCCCGCCGTTGACCGCACGGATGGCGCGGGCGAGCAATCCGCGGGGCACGGCGGCGATGGGCGTGGGGGATCATCTGGCCGGGCTGTTCACGGACAGCGACTTCGAGGAGTGGTATTCCGCCGACGGGCGTCGGGGCCTGTCGCCGGCACGGCTGGCGTTGGTGTCGGTGCTGCAGTACGCGGAGAACCTCACCGACCGGCAGACGGCCGAGGCAGTCCGGTGCCGTCTGGACTGGAAATTACTGCCTGGGGCTGGAGTTGGACGATCCGGGTTTCGACTTCTCGGTGCTGAGCGAGTTCCGTGACCGGATGGCCGAGGGCGACCGCGCGGACCGACTGCTGGCGGTGATGGTCGAGCGTCTGGCGGAGGCAGGACTGATCAAGCGGCGCGGGCGCCAGCGCACCGACTCCACGCACGTCCTGGCGGCGGTGCGGTGCCTGGACCGGACCGAGCTGGTCGGTGAGACCCTGCGGGCGGCCCTGGAGGAATTGGCCGCCGCTGACGAGGAATGGGTGTTCGCCCTGGTCACCGACGAGTGGGCCAGGCGTTACGGCAGGCCGGTGCGCTACGACCGGTTGCCGAAGGAGGCGAAGGAACGCGAGCAGTATGCGCTCACGGTCGGCGAGGACGGCATGCGTCTGTTCCAGGCTCTTCTCGCCGCCGATGCCCCGGCCCGGCTGAGGTGGTTGCCGCAGGTGGAGGTGTTGTGGCAGGTCTGGCTCCAGCAGTACTGGTACGACGAGACCGGCACTTTGCGCTGGCGCGGGCCCAAGCAGACCCGCGACCGGCTCAGCCGGCGGACGACGGACCGGCGGGCTGCTTCCGGTAAGGCCGTCGGCCGTGGGAGCCCGGATCCCGCTTCGGCCACCACACCCTGGTCGTCGGTGGAGATCGTCACCCCGCACGACCCGCAGGCCCGCTTCAGCCACAAGCCCGGCAAGGCCGAGTGGGTCGGCTACAAGGACCACCAGACCGAGACCTGCGATGAGGGCCTGCCGAACGTGATCGTCCACGTCGCCACCACACCGGCGCCCGAGCAGGACATCGACGCCCTGGAGCGGATCCACGCCGACCTCGCAGCACGTTCCCTCGCTCCGGCCGAGCACCTGGTCGACGGCGGATACATCACCCCGGCCACCATCCACCGGGCCCGGACCGAGCACGGGATCGACCTGGTCGGCCCGGTCAGACTCGGCCCCAGGACACGGGCACTGCCGGGCTTCAACAAGGAGGACTTCCGGCCCAACTGGCATGACAAGAGGCTGACTTGCCCGAACGGGGCAACCATCCCGCCCTGGAAGCCGACACTCGCCGACGGGCACGAACGGCTGTCGGTGCTCTTTCCCCGCGCCGTCTGCAGACCCTGCGAAGACCGTCACAAATGCACCGGGAACACCGGTGGACGAGGCCGGCACATCCTCCTGCTGCCCCAGCCCCTGCAGGAGATCCAAAACCGTGTCCGGAAAGAGCAGAACACCCGGGCCTGGCAGGACCGGTATGCCATGAGAGCCGGCTGCGAGGCCACCGTCTCCGAAACCGTGCACGCCCACGGCCTGCGCAACTGCCGATACCGCAGCACAGCGAAGACCCACGTCCATCACGTCCTCACCGCAGCCGGAACCAACATCATCCGCCTCCACCAGCATCAGCCGGACGGCGACGGAACCAACCCAGCAACCCGCTTCACGCGCCTGTGCAGGCAACTGCGTGACGGGACTCGAACCCACGACACTTGAAGATCACCAACAGCATCCCGATTACGGGACAGAGCCGTTGGTTGGACAGGCCCAGTCCATCGAAGGGTGGGTTGCGGTGGCGATGGGTTCCTGGACGTGGCCCGCCGTTACGACCCGGATGGCATCTTCGCTTTCCCCCAGTCCGTCGCGGCCGCCCCGGGCTGAAGGGACGATCGAGCGAATGTCGGGGGCGAGGTGCGGCGCCGCCGAGAGCCGGTGCGATGACGGCCGCGGCCCCACCTCCTGCGGATGCCGGTCGGAGGTGGGGTGCGGGCCTGGCGCGGGGTGAACTCAGCTCCTGCCAGGGTCCCGGAGAGTCCGGCCGCCAAGGAGTGCGCTGCTTGACAGCCCACTGGCCTGGGGTTTCCGGCGCTCTCGCGAACGTCCTCAGCGGACGGCAGACCGAACGGGAGGCGCCGCAGAGGGCTCCTGGCGGCGACGGTCAAGTGGCCGACCGGGAAGGGAAAGCCGGCTCTGTGCGGGCCTGCAGGCCGTGATGCGGGCGGCAGCGAGCGTGATTGACTGACACGGTCCGTGCCAAGTGATGGCGAATGTCTGCCCCGTACTGAGCGAGAACGCCACGGCCCGATAGGCATCGGCGTCGGCAAGCCATGCCATCGGCCCGTGCTGCTCAGCGGGGCCGATCAGCTGCAGGGCGACCTGCAGATGGCGGCGGAGCCAGCGCACGGCCTGGCCGGCGCTGTCGTGCGAGGCGGTGACCAGGACGCGGCGTGCGCCCGGCCCGGTCGGCGTGATGGCAAAGACGGCCGTGTAACGGGCATTCGGCGGCGGCACGGTACGGCTCCTCTCCGTACCGTGATCCAGCGCCGGATCGCGAAGTGAATCACCAACCTTCATTCCCACCGTCCCCACCCTGGTCGTCGCCCTGGCCCTGGCCGTCGCCCCCGTCATCGCCCCAACCCTGACCATCACCCTCGTCCTGGCCGTCACCCCCGTCATCGCCCCAACCCTGACCATCACCCCGGCCCTGGACGTCATCCTGCAGTTCCAGGGACCGCTCCTGGAGACCGCTCCTCCCGGATACTGAACCGCCCGGCCAACCCAGCTCGGAAACAGCTTCCCTGAAGGAGACCCCGTGATTTACGGGACTCTGGGAATAATTGGATTTTCCGAGCAGCCGAAGTATCCCCCACTTGACGTCCGCATGCCCCCTCGAAATGGCCCCGTCGATCGGATCGAGAAAATTATCCAACCATTCGTATCCGGTCCTCAGGTTCCTGATCGTCGATACGTCTTGGTGGAATTGCGAATCAGCCGCCGCCCGATCCTGTTCCATGTCCGCCCCGGACATAACGTTCGGACCGATCGTATAGCGGAAGTCGTGCTGGGCGGCCGCGTTCCAGACCGCATCACTCTGGAGGCCATCCGGCACTCCGGTGACGCCGTTGCTGTAGAAGCTCGCCTTCAGGGCCCTCGTTCGGGCATCGCTTCCAGACATGCCCATGACGCTGTTTCGAAGATTGATGAAATCCTGGTTGGGCAATTCCGCGATCCACCGGTACGTGTCGGCGTCAAAGTTCGCCACGGGGTTGTTCTGGGACGGCGCTTCTCCGTTGATGCGAGGCATGACTCTCCCGTCGATGAGTTCGGCCGAATGGGCCACGAAAGGTTTCTGATTCCCCGGAATCCCCGCGAGCCCGGCAACAGCAAGCTACGCCCGGAGGCATGCACCCCCCAGCGGATCCTCCGTTTCCGCCAATAAATACAAAGGAGCCACCGGGCCGCCGCGAAAAATTGTCCGAACCTGCCAATGAGCTTCGCGGTGACGGCAACACGGCCGAGGATCAGGGAGGCGTCCAGGAGCCGGCGGCCACGGAGGGCAGTACGAGCTCCAAGGACAAGCCGGATGATTCCCGACACCACAGCGGAGGTCTCATGTCGTTTGCCCAGGGCCGTTCTCAGGAGGCGAGTTCCGCCATCTCGCCCACGGCGCCGGAGGCCCAGCTGGGTGTCCTGCGCTCACACGGGGACTACTCACTCGTTGCCCTCGGCCACACTCCGGCCGGTTCTCGCATCTTCGGCATCGATGGCCGGCTGACGGACGTTCCGAGCCGCCATTCCGTGCAGGTGGGCCACCGGTTGCACGTGGACCTGCCCCACGGCATGGAGTACGAGGACGTCCTCGATGCGTATTTCTGGCGGTTCATGAACCACAGCTGCGAGCCGACCGCACGAATCGACGGTCGACAGGTCGTCGCGGTCACGGATCTGCTGCCAGGACAGGAGATCACCTTCCACTACAACACCACCGAAGCAGCCATGGCAGAACCGTTCGACTGCCGTTGCGGCAGCGAGAGCTGCGAGGGTCACATCGCCGGCTACTACGCCGCGACTCCGGCGGCACGGCTGAGGCTGGGTCCATGGCTCGGCCGGCACCTGTCCACCACCGAGGACGACCTGTTCGCGGACGACGGCTCCGCAGGGGCCGATGCGGTACGGCGATGACCTCCGCACCCGGGCAACTAACCTCCGGCCCCGCCACCGTCCTGCACGAGTTGTTCACCGCGGCGGCCGACCGGTGGCCGCAGGCCACCGCGCTGGTGCTCCCGTCCACGGCCCGCCGAGAGCGGCACCTCCTGACCTACGCCGAACTCGACGCCCTGGCAGGCCGGTTCACCGAGCATCTCCTCCCGACCAGCGAACGTGAGGAGATTGTCGCCATCCTCCTGCCGAGGACCACCTCACTCCTCTACGCCGCACAGATCGGTGTCCTTCGCGCCGGTTCGGCGTACGTCTGCCTCGACCCGGTGTTTCCCGACCAGCAGCTGTACACGATCCTCTCCGACTGCCGTGCTGTGACAGTGCTGACGGACGCCTCCGGCAGGTACCGGCTCCAACAGGCGGGTTACCAGGGCCGGCTGATCCTGGCCGGCGAGCCGGTCCCGCCTTTACCGGGGCCCGCGCCCCGTAGCGTAGGTCCCGCCGATGCGGCCTACGTCATCTACACCTCCGGAACCACCGGGCGGCCCAAGGGAGTGGTGATCTCCCACGGCAGCATTGTCAGTCTCATCAGCTCCGACATGGCCGAGTTCGCCCTCGGCCCCGGCGACCGGATCGCCCAAGGTTCCTCCTGCGCCTACGACTCGTCGGTGGAGGAGAGCTGGATGGCCCTGGCTTCCGGTGCCGCCCTGGTGATACTGGACGACGAGACGGCGCGTCTGGGACCGGATCTGGTGCCCTGGCTGCGGAACGAACGGATCACCGTCCTGTGCCCGGTACCGACCCTCCTGCGGTCGACGGGCTGCACCGACCCAGGCGAGGAACTCCCCGATCTGCGGCTGGTGTACACCGGTGGCGAGGCACTCTCCGAGGACATCGCCACCGTGTGGGCCAGAGGCCCCCGTCTGGTGAACGGTTACGGCCCCACCGAATGCACGGTCACCTGTGTGCGTCAGGACATCGCCCCCGGCGAGCGGATCGCCATCGGGCATCCGGTTCCCGGCACGCAGGCCTGGGTACTGGACGAAAACCTCCAGCCGGTGCCCGACGGCGTGGAGGGTGAGTTGTACGTGGGCGGCGAGGCGCCGGCGATCGGTTACCTGCACCAGCCGCGCCTGACGGCGGAGCGGTTCCCCGTCCACCGCTTACTGGGCCGATTGTACCGCACGGGCGATCTCGCCTACCAGGAGCCGGACGGCACTCTCGTCTACTGCGGCCGCGTCGACTCCCAGGTGAAACTGCGCGGTCACCGGATCGAGCTGGAAGCCGTGGAGGCATGCCTGGCCGGCGCTCCCGGGGTCCGCGAAGTCGCCTGCTGCGTGCAGGACGAAGGGGCCGGACAGATCCTCGTCGCCCACGTCGTGCCGTCCGACGATGCCGCTCCACCCGGTTTCGGCGAACTGTCCGACCACGTCCGGCGGGCACTGCCACCCCCGATGGTGCCCGCCAGGTTCGGGCTGGCATCGTCGTTGCCACGAGGTGTCAGCGGCAAGCTCCGCCGCGACCTGCTCCCGACCCTCGCTCCGTACCCTCCGCAGGACGAACTCCCCGGCCCGGGAGGGAAGGAGCCGGACGGCGTGCTCGCGGTCGTCGCGAGGGCTGCAGGCTGGGTCCTGGGCCTTCGCGAAGTCCCCCTCCACGCGGACTTCTTCACCGATCTCGGCGGCAGCTCGGTGCACGCCGCAGCGCTAGTCTCCGAGCTGCGCGCCGTTCCTGCCACCGCCTCGCTCACGGTACGGGACGTCTACGAGGCGCGCACCATCAGCGTGCTGGCGTCCAGGGCCGTGCGGCAAGGGCCACCGCAGAGCACGGGTGCCTCGCCACAGATCCCCGCGCCCGAGGCGGGGAGCCCGCTCACGGCAACCGCCGTCCAGGCGGCCTGGCTGCTCACTGCACTGGTCGCCGTGTCCGCCGTGGCCTACCAGATGGCGTACCGGCTGCTCCCGCCCGTGTACCACGCCGTCGGCGCGACGGCGTTCCTCTTCCTCACCTGGGCGGTACTCCCCCTGGCCCGCCTGGTCTGGGCACCGGTGGCGGTGCTCCTCGCCGCCCTCGCCAAAAGGACTCTGGTCGGCTCCTACGTTCCGGAGCGGGTGCCGGGCTGGAGCCGGCGGGCGGTACGGATGTGGCTGGTGCGCCAGGCGGTGCGGACGGTGCCCTGGCGCACGCTCGCGGGCACCGAGTACCAGTGTATGGCACTGCGTGTGCTCGGTGCCCGCATCGGCCGGCGGGTCCACATTCACCGGGGCGTCGACGTGCTCCAAGGAGGATGGGATCTCTTGGAGATCGGCGACGATGTGACGCTCGGCCAGGACGCAGGCGTGCAGCTGGTGACCCAGACCGAGGGGCACCTCGTCGTCGGACCCGTGAAACTGGAGGAGGGATCCACCCTGGACGTCCGCGCGAGCGTCGGTCCGGGGTGCCATGTCGGCAAGGGCGCGAGGCTGTCCGCCCTGTCCTCCCTGCCCAACGGCGCGCGGGTCCCGGACGGCATGCTGGCCGACGGTGTCCCGGCACGCTGGACCGGTCCCACCCCCGCGGTCCCGGTGCTCACCCGAACCGGCAGGGTCTACTCCCCCGTGACGCACGGCGCGGCCACCCTCGCCGCCCGCACGGTGCTCCAGCTGGTGGTGACCTTCCCCTACTTCGGGTCGTTCGCGCTGCTCCTCGCGCTCGGCCTCATCGATGACGACGGCTTCGCCACTGCGCTGAACCGCCCTCTGGACAACGCAGGGCCCCTGGCATCGGTCGCCGCGGCCCTGTGCTTCGGGCTCGTCCCGTCGTTGACCACCATGGGGTTGGCGGCCCGGGCACTCGGCAAGACCCCGGCCGGGGTGATCAGCCGGTGGGAACTCGGCTACGTCCGGGTGTGGCTGAAGGCCGACCTGGTGGACTCCGCCGGCACCTGGCTCAGCGGGACGTTGATGTGGCCCCGGTGGCTTCGCCTGGCGGGTATGGACATCGGCCGCGACTGCGAGATCAGCACAGTGATCGATGTCGTACCCGAGCTGGTGTCCATCGGCACGGGTACCTTCCTCGCCGACGGCATCTACCTGGGCGGCCCGCGGCTGGACCGGGGAACGGTGTCCCTGGAAGCGCTGCGGCTCGGGGACGGGGTGTTCGTCGGCAACCACGCGGTCCTTCCCGGTGGCTGCTCGCTCCCCGACGATCTGCTGATCGGCGTCGCGACCCCCTGCGCGGGCGTCCCCTTCCGGCCCGGCAGTTCCTGGTTCGGCCACCCTGCCTTCGAACTCCCGCACCGTGACGTCACACAGGCCGACCGAGGGCTGACCCACGAACCGTCGGCGCTGCGCCGGGTCAACCGCTGGGTGTGGGAGCTCGCCCGGTTCGCCATCCCCTTGATACCCATGGCCGGCGGGACATTATGGGTGAGCGCTGTCAACGCGATCGTCCCCGAAGTGCCGGCCGCGGCCGCGGCAGCGGCCTTCGCCTCGTCCGCGGCCTCCCTGCTGTCCGTCCTCACGCTCTGCGGGTCGGTCCTCGCTCTGAAGTGGGCCTTGCTGGGGCAGGTGCGTCCGGGTGTCCACGCGCTGTGGAGCTGCTGGTGCAGCCGGTGGGACTTCGTCTATGTCGTGTGGGCCGTGGTCGCCAAGCCCCTGCTCACCCCCCTCGAATCCACCCTTCTGCTCGCGATCTACCTGCGACGGATGGGCATGAGGATCGGTCGGCGCGTGCTGCTCGGAGAGGGTTTCGCGCACGTGGCGGATCCGGACATGCTGGTGATCGGGGACGGGGCGACGGTGTCCGCCATGTTCCAGGCGCACACCTTCGAGGACCGGGTCCTCAAGATCGACTACATCCGGGTGGGTGCACAGGCCACGCTCGCGGACAAGACCGTGCCGCTCTACGGTGCGCAGATCGGGCGGGACGCCGTCGTCGCCCCTCACAGCGTGGTGATGAAGCACGAGCGGCTGCAGCCGGGGCTCAGGTACGAAGGCGTGCCGACCCGGCACGGTTGACGGCAGTCGAGGGCCGGTGGTCGGACGGTTCCCGGG